>JAWLGW010000632.1:0-4749 GCA_041690735.1 Planctomycetota bacterium | reverse complement strand
GGGGGGGCGAAGCCCCCCCGCAAACCACACTGTCCGCTGTCGTGCCTCCAGCCCTGCCAAGCGGCTTCACGAGCGCGACCTCGCTCCTCGCCCTCGCCCTCCTCCTCGCCGCCTGCGCCGCTGGCCCGGAGCCGATCCAGTTCCAGGCCCGCGGCCCCGCGGTCCGCGCGGCCGCGGAGGAGCTCGAGGCGCTGGCGCGCGACGGCTGGCACCTGCCGCTGCGGGTGCGGGTGTTCCTCTCCAACGCCGACAGCGGGCAGCCCCTCGACGCCGCCGCCCGCGCGCGCGAGGAGCGGGCGGCGAGGGCGCAGCTGGCGGAGGTGGGCGCAGCCTACCGCGCCTCTCCGTTCGACCTGTTCGCGGTCGACGTGCGGGTCGACCCCGAGCGCGACGCGCCGCGGGCTCGGCTGGAGCCGGACGCCCTGCGCCTGGTGGTCGAGCTGCCCGCGCGCGAGCCCCCCGCGCCGCTGCCGGCCGAGGCGCTCCTCGACGTGTGGACCGAGGGCTACCGGTGGAAGCGGTCCGGCCGGTGGTACGCGGGCGAGCGGACGCGCGAGCTCTTGGCGGCCCTGGCGCGCGACCTCCACAAGCTGACCGAGCTGGAGGCCGAGCTCGACCGGGAGACGGCGCGCCTCGAGCTGATCGCCGGGGCGGTGCAGGCCCGCGCCCGGGCCACCGCGCAGGACGTGACGCTGACGCCCAGCGAGGCCGACCTGGCGCGGGCGGCGCAGCTAGCGGCGATCGTCGCCCTGCACCGCACCCTCAACACCCTCGCCCGGTGGCGCCTCCCCAGCCGCGACCCCGCCTGCTCGCTGCGACGCGAGGCGCTGGTGGCGGCGAGCTACGCTCGTTACCTGCTCGAAGGCGGCCTCGACAGGCTGCTCGACGTCCTGGTCGGGGGCCGGGCCGTCGCGCGGGTGTGGGCGCCGGAGTGGCGCCACCGCAACCCGCTGTACAAGGCGCTCGACGCCGCGGCGACCGCCGTCCCGCGAGCCCCAGGCGCGCCGGCGGGGCGGTTACCGGCGGGCTCGGTGCGGAGCCTGCTCGGCCTGCGCCTCGACGGCGACCTCGGCGACTGCTTCGAGGCGCTCGACGCGCAGGAGGCCGAGGCGCCGCTCGAGACGCCGGTCGAGGCGCTGCGAGCGCCGCTCGCCGTGGCGCTCGCTCGCCTCCCCGCGCTCCGCGCCGCCGCCGCGCGCGACCGGGTGAGCGGCTTCAGCGCCTGGAAGGAGCTGTGGGACGCGCGCCTCAAGGACGGCGCCGCGGTCCCCTTCACCCGCCTGGTGGAGGGGGTCAGCGTGTTCCTGGGCCACACCCGCTGGGCCGACCCGCCGCCCGCCGTGGACGACGCGGCGCTGGCGCGGCTCGAGCGGCTGCTCCGCCCGGGGGACGTGGTGCTGGTGCGCCAGGACCTGTTCCTGTCGAACGCCTTCCTGCCGGGCTTCTGGTCTCACGCGCTCCTGTATCTGGGTCCCGCCGAGGCGTGGCGCGACCTCCCCCTCGACGAGACCACCCGCCTGGGCGACGACCCGCTGGTGGCGCGAGCCCTGGCGGCCTACGCCCGCCCCGCGGCCGACGGGCCCCTGCGGGTGATCGAGGCCGTGGCGGACGGCGTCGTGTTCAGCTCGCTGCGCCACGCGGCGCAGAAGGACTACGTGGCGGTCCTGCGCCCGCTCCTCCCCGAGCGGGCGATCGCCCGCGCGCTCCGCCGGGCCCTGGCCCTGCGCGGCCGTCCCTACGACTTCGCCTTCGACTTCGCCACCGACCACGCGGTGGTGTGCACCGAGCTGATCTATCGGGCCTACGACCGGCAGCTCAACTTCCGGGTCGCCGCCGACGCCCCGGCCGGGGCGCGCCCCGACGTGCCGGGCGTGATCCAGGTGGCCGGGCGACTCACCATGCCCGCCAACCAGCTGGCCCGCTACGCCGCCTACATGGCGAGCCACCCCGACCCGCAGGACAGGCTCCGCTACCCCGGCCGCAAGCTGGAGCTGGTCTGTTTCCTCGATGGCGCGGCCGAGGGCCTCGCCTTCCACGAGGGCGAGGCGGCGCTGGCCCCGTTCGAGGCCTCGCTGGAGCGGTAGGGGCGGCGCACCCGACGAACGCAGGGAGCACCGTCCCGATCGGACGGTCCCGCGCCCAGATCCTGAATCGCGGCGACGCGCCGTCCCACCCCCACAGCACTTGAGCGCCGGCCTCCCGGTTGCGCCTCCACTCCTCCAACGGCCTCCGGCTCGAGCAGCCCGTCCAGATCGGACGGGCGTCCGATCCGGACGCAACGCCGCCAGGAGTCCCCATGCGCCCCCTCAGCTCCCTGCTCGCCCTCACCCTGCCGTTGCTCGCGCTCGGCTGCGGCCAGTCCTCCAGCGGCGGCGGCGGGTCCGCCTCGACCGCGGCCGGCGTCACCAGCCAGGCGCCGCCGCCCGCCGCCGCGCCCTCCGCCGGGAGCGGCCCCCTGGCGCTCAAGGCGGAGGCCTTCGAGAAGACGATGGGCGACCTGCACCTCGGGCTGGGGCAGGTCCAGGACGTGCGGGTCGACCCGGTGACCGGGGCCGTGCAGCGGCTGGGCGGCGCCCCCCGCCGCGTGCTGTGGACCGGCGTGTACGCCGGCTCCCAGGCCATGCGCTACCGGACCACCAGCGATCCCCGCGCCCTGCAGCGGCTGGAGGCCGCCCTGTGGACGCTCCACGAGCTGCACGAGGTCACCGGCCTCCCCGGGGTGATCGCCCGCGGATACGACCTGCCCTCGATCGAGAGCCAGGGCTTCCCCGGGCAGGGGAGCCTCTCCCAGTACAACCACAACCAGGGCACGCCCAGCCGCGACCAGTACGCCGGCTGGTTCTACGGCATCGCGCAGGGCTACGACCTGGTCCAGGACCCGGCGCTGCGGGCGGCCCTGCAGGCGGACGTGCGGGCCGTGGCCGACCGCCTCATGGCTGGCAACCTGAAGATGCAGGCGCCCTGGGGGCCCCAGGGCCAGGTGGAGACCTTCTTCAGCCTCGACCCCGCCGACTTCTATCAGGACCAGATCAACCCCCACACCTGGGCCACGGTCGACGACTTCCCCTTCAACCTGATCACCAAGTCGGTCCCCTACTCGCAGCCCCTGGCGGACGCGATCAAGCAGGCGCCGGTGCCGCCGATCCGGGCCGGGGAGGCGCTGCGGGCGGTGTTCTTCTTCACCGTCGCCGAGCACGTCACGGGCGATCCGCGCTACGGCGCCTTCAAGCGGGACCTGCTCCACCAGCGCAAGTTCCTGGAGGTGGTCGAGAAGTACGGCACCCTGATCGACGACCTGTTCTACGGCCGCAACATGCAGGTGGTCGAGGGCGCGGTCCGGCAGCTGTTCGTGGCGATCGGCCACGTGCTGCAGGCCTACCTGCAGGCGACCGGCCAGCCGGGGATCGTGACCCAGGTGCTGGTGCCGCTGGCGATCCCCAGCATCAGCGCCTGGCTGGCGGACGCGCTCACCGACGCGCTGGCCTGGCTGCACGACCCCAACAACCAGCCCAAGCTGCAGCGGCTCTTGGGCCACGCCCAGATCGGGGTGCTGATCCTCAACGTCCTCGGCAAGCAGCAGCTCGCGCAGAAGATCCAGCAGGCGCTCGCGCAGTACGGGCCGCACCTGAGCCACCAGGGCATGATCGACTTCGCCCGCACGGTGCGCTCGCACCTGGGGACGAACCTCACCCTGCTGCCGCTGTCGGCCATGATCCGTCTGGAGACCGACCCGCAGGTGGTGGCCCGCTACCGCGCCGTGCTCGACCGCAGCTGGGAGTACGTCCAGGACGACCACAACCCGATCGTGAACCTGCTCCACGCGGGCTACGGCGCCAGCGCCGGGGTCAACGACCTGCCCCACTCGGTCGAGGCCCTGGTCAACTTCCCCACGGACCTGCGCATGCGCGAGGTGGACAACAGCAACTGGCCGGGCCTGGTGGTCAGCCCCTGGCCCGACCGCATGGGCAAGGTCGGCGACCACGCCCTCACGCCGGGCTACTTCCCGATCCACCACCGGGCGCCCGACATCTTCCCCTGGCGCGGCCACCCGCGCCGGATCAAGAGCGGCGCCAACGACCCGAGCTACCACGTGGCGCCCCTCGGCTACCTGTCCGCCTACTGGCTGGCGCGCGAGGTGGGCGCGATCGGGCCCGGCGACTAGGCTCCGTCCTCAAGCCGCCGGCGCGAACGGTCGACAAGACCTGAAGGAGGCGGTATGTCCCGACACACGCTCACGGCCCGGATCGCCTACGAGATCTTCCTCCAGCGCGGCGGCGCCCACGGCCGCCACCTGGAGGACTGGCGGGCGGCGGAGACGATCGTGGCCCTGTGCCTGGCCTTCGCCGCGGAGCTGTACGCGGCGCAGGAGGCGGCGCGCGAGGACGAGCACGGACACGAGGAGGCGGAGGCGGAGGCGACCCGCCTCCCGTCGCCCGAGGAGCGGGCCCTCGAGCTGCTGGAGCGGGTCACCGCCGAGCTGGGGCGGAGCGCGGTCGCGGACAAGCTGGGCTACAAGTCGGCCGGCACCGTGGGGCGCTACCTGCGCGGCGACCGCCCCATCGGCGAGCGCCTGGCGGCGAAGATCCTGGCGCGCCTGGGCGAAGCGTCGGGCGAGCGGAGGGCCCGTCGCGCCGCCTGAGTCCGGCAAGGAACTAGACCGCGCGGCACGTCCACTCGCGCTCGATCGCCACGTCCATTGCGAGAGGTGGGACTCGAACCCACACGCCTTGCGGCACGAGAACCTAAATC
>JAWLGW010000631.1:0-4765 GCA_041690735.1 Planctomycetota bacterium | reverse complement strand
GAGGTGCGGACCGTCGCCGCGCTGGGCCTGTTCCGCCAGGGCGACCCCCTGGGCGCCGAGTGGCTCACCCTGCACCGCAGCGGGATCCCGCTGGTCCGCCTGAGCAAGCGCGAGCTGGCGGCGATCCACATGGATCAGGGGCTGCGCCACCTGACGCTGGGGCGGTTCGAGCGGGCCGAGCAGGAGTTCTTGCGCGTCCTGGAGGTCGAGCCGAGCAACGAGATCGCCTGGTACAACCTCGCCTGCACCTACTCGCGGTGGGGCCGGATCGACCAGGCGATCGAGCACCTCGAGCGCGCGGTGGAGCACGGCTTCGACGACACCTCGCACATGGCGAAGGACACCGACCTCGACCCGCTCCGGTCGGACCCCCGCTACAAGGCGCTCATCGCGTCCCTCGAGGCGCGCAAGGGAGCGGGCGAGCCGGCGTCGGACGACGAGGACGACGAGGAAGGGCCCGAGGAGCCCGCGCCGCCCGGAGAGCTGGAGCGATGACCAGCGTCCTCGACCTGCGCACCCGCGAGGAGGGCGACCTGGCGCGCTTGCTCTCGAGCATGCAGGAGCAGGCGAAGACCGGCACCCTCAAGCTGCGCGGCGCCGACGGTCGGGTGAAGTACGTCTACCTCAAGCGGGGCACGGTCGAGCTCCTCAAGACCAACCGCTCCCGCACGCTCCTGGGCAAGGCGCTGCTCAAGCGCCACAAGCTGACCGACGAGCAGCTGCGGGCGGCGCTCGAGCGGCAGAAGGCCGCCACCGGCAGCCTGCGGCTGGGCGAGATCCTGGTCGGCATGGGGATCGTCAAGGAGTCGGACGTCCACCAGGCGCTGGCCTACCAGATCGCCGAAGAGATCTTCGAGCTGTTCACCTGGGAGCACATCGAGAGCGAGTTCTACCGGGGCGAGCCGCCCCTCGACATCTTCGAGAGCGAGGACCTCCAGGCGCGGGTCTCCCTCTCGCCCGTGCAGCTGGCGCGCGAGGCGATCCGCCGCCAGAACGAGCTGGCCGAGATCCGCCGCACGCTCCCCTCACCGGGCGACGTGCTGGCGCCGCTGCAGCGCGCCTATCGCCCCGACAACGAGCAGAACCCCGCCATCGCCGAGGTGCTCAGCTGCCTCGACGGGCAGCGCACGATCGGCGAGCTGCTCGACGTGGTGCGGGCGCCCGACCTGGTCGCCCTGCGGGTGCTGGTGAAGATGGTGCAGGAGGGCGACGCGGTGCCCCTGTCCGCCTCCGAGCTGATCCCCCTGGGGCAGGCGCTCGAGGAGCGGGGTGAGCTGGAGCGAGCGCAGCAGCGCTACCGCCGCGCGGAGGACCTCGGCCACCCCGACTTCGACCTGCCGCGCCGGATCGGACAGATCGCCGAGGCCCTGGGCGACGTCGCCGAGGCCTGCCGCCGCTACGCGGTGTACGCCGACCGCTGCGACCAGGCCGGCTACCCCGAGGTCGCCGCCCAGACCCTGGAGCGCGTGCTGCAGCTCGACCCCGACCAGGCGCACGCCCGGCAGCGCTACGGCGACCTGCTGGTCAAGCAGGCCAAGGCAGCGCGGGAGGCGGGCGACGCCAGCGCCGGCGAGGTCCTCGAGAAGGCGGCGGCCCAGTACGAGCGGCTGCTGGAGCGGGCCGCCTCGCCCGAGCAGCAGCGGGCGTACCTGTCGGAGCTGGTGGAGATCCTCCCGGGGCGCGACGACCTGCGGGAGCGGCTGGCGCAGGTGTCGATCTCGCTGGGCGACAGCGCGCAGGCCGTGATCGAGCTGCAGGAGCTGGCCACCAACGCCCTCGAGGCGCAGCGGTGGGAGCGGGCGGTCGAGGTGCTGGAGAAGATCCTCTCGATCGACCCGAACGACATCATGGCCGTACAATCCCTCGCCTCGACCTACGCCCAGCTGGGGCGCACCGACGACGCGGTCCGGCAGTACCTCAGCTTCGCCACCAGCCTCGAGGAGAGCGGGCTCGCGGCGGCCAGCGGCGACACCCTGGTCGACATCTACGAGAAGATCGTGGAGCTGGACCCAACGAACACTCACGCCAGTCGCTTCCTCGCCACCGCCTACGAGGGGAAGAAGAACGCCGACAAGGCGCTCGCCCACTACAGCCGCGTGGTGGAGAGCCTGCGCGAGTCGGGCGACGACGAGCAGCTCGCGGAGGCGCTCGATCGGCTGAGCGAGCTCAAGCCCCACGACCCGGACGTGGCGCTGGAGCGAGCCCGCCTCAAGGGGCGGCTGGGCGACCCCGGCGAGAGCGCCAGGATCTACCGCAGCGTGGCCGAGTCGGCGCACCTCAAGGGCGACGACGGCACGGCGGCCGAGGCCTGGCGCGAGCTGCTCGCGGTCCAGCCCGGCGACCTCGAGGCGCACCTGGCCGTGGCGCGCCTGCAGGCGAGCGGCTCCGACGAGCACGAGGCCGCGGCGCGGCGCTGCGCCGCGGTGTTCGAGCTCGCCCTGCTGGCCGAGAACGAGGAGCTCGCCTACGAGGCCGTCAAGCTGGCCCTCGACATCGACCCCGACGACCCGACGCACCGCCGGCGGCTGGCCGATATCCAGGCGCGGCGCGGTCGCGCCGAGGAGGCGGCTCGCACCCTGGTGCGGGCGGCGCGGCGCGCGCGCGACGACGAGGACCTGGGGCGCTCGCGCAGCTGGGCCCGCCGGGCCCTCGAGCTGGACGCCACCTGCGACGACGCCCGCGAGCTGCTCGAGAACCTGCGCCGCCAGGCGGCGGCGGCCAGCGCTCCCGCGCCGGCGCCCGAGCAGCGCGGGCCCACGATCAACGCCACCATCACCGGCGGCGGGCGCAGCCCCGGGATCGAGGGCTTCGCCGCCAAGACCCGCCGGGTGGGCAACATCGCCGATCGCCTCCGCAGCATGAAGGGCCTGGGCGGCAGCCCCCAAGACAGCAGCCCCCAGGCGCCCGAGCCCGGCAGCTCCGAGACGCGGGTGATCTCCAGGAAGGCGAGCAACGCCATGAACAAGCTGCGGGCGCTCAAGCGGGGGGAGACGCCCGCGGAGCCCAGCAGCGACCAGCTCGGGGCGCTGCCCGACGACGCGTCCGGCGGCCGCAAGGTGTCGAAGGGGCCGGAGGCGCCGGGCTCGGCGGCGGACGCGAAGGTGTCGAAGAAGGCCTCGTCGGCGCTGAACAAGCTCAAGGCGCTGCGCGCGGGCGGCGGCGAGCCGGCGCCGGCCAGCGCGGATCCTGCGGCGTCGAGCGGGCAGAAGGTGTCGAAGGGGCCGGAGGCGCCGGGCGCGGCCGCGGACGCGAAGGTGTCGAAGAAGGCCTCGTCGGCGCTGAACAAGCTCAAGGCGCTGCGCGCGGGCGGCGGCGAGCCGGCGCCGGCCAGCGCGGGTCCTGCGGCGTCGAGCGGGCAGAAGGTGTCGAAGGGGCCGGAGGCGCCGGGCGAGGCGGCGGACACCAAGGTGTCGAAGAAGGCCTCCTCGGCGCTGAACAAGCTCAAGGCGCTGCGAGCGGGCGGCGGCGAGCCTGCGGCCAGCCCGGGTCCTGCGGCGGCGAGCGGGCAGCAGGTGTCGAAGGGGCCGGAGGCGCCGGGCGCGGCGGCGGACGCGCAGGTGTCGAAGAAGGCGACCTCGGCGCTGAGCAAGCTCAAGGCGCTGCGGGCGGGGGGCGGGTCGCCGACGGCCAGCCCCGGGCCGGGGGCGACGAGCGAGCAGAAGGTGTCGAAGGGGCCGGAGGCGCCGGGTGAGGCGGCGGACGCGCAGGTCTCCAAGAAGGCGACCTCGGCGCTGAGTAAGCTCAAGGCGCTGCGAGCCGGCGGGGGCTCCGGCGGCGGCGCGACCTCGGCGCCGGCCGCGGCGGCTCAGAAGGTGTCGAAGGGGCCGGAGGCGCCGGGCGAGGCGGCGGACGCGCAGGTGTCCAAGAAGGCGTCATCCGCCATGGACCGGCTGCGCGCGCTCAAGGCGCAGAAGGGCTCCGGCGGCGCCGGCGCGCCGGGCGCCTGATGGCCTCCCTGTCGCTGCTCCTCACGCCCGAGCGCGTCCTCGACCTCGCGGTGACCGAGGCGGACCCTGCCCTGCGGGCGCTGGCCGCGGCCGTCGCCGGTGGGGGCTCGGGCCTCGACCTCGAGCGGCTCCACGCCGCGATCCTGGAGCGCGAGGCGCTCGCCAGCACCGGCTTCGGCGGCGGGCTCGCCATGCCGCACGTCCGCCTGCCCGAGGCGCGCCGGTTCGAGCTCGCCCTGTGCCGCGCGCGGGCCGGGGTGCCCTTCGCCGCCCTCGACGGCGCCCCCGTCCGGCTGGCGCTGCTGGTCGTCGGCCCCGAGGGTGACCGGCAGCGCTACCAGAAGCTCATGAGCCGCGCCGCTCGGTTCCTCAAGGCCGAGGGGCCCCGGCTCATGGAGTGCGACGACCTGTCGACAGCGGTCGCGACGGTGGTAGACCAGTACTAGAGGGCACCCGCCATGACGACCGCAGGCAACGAGGACGACCGCAGCGGACTGCCGCGCGACCTCACCAAGAAGATCATGACCCTGGGCCTGGGGGCCTACTTCCTCACCGAGGACACCGTCCGCCGGTACGTGAAGGACGCCAAGATCCCCCGCGACGTGGGCAAGATGATCACCCAGAACGCGGCCAAGGGTAAGGAGGAGCTGTACGGGTTCGTGGCCCGCGAGCTGAGCGGGTTCCTGCGGCAGATGGACCTGCAGGAGGAGCTGGACCGCTTCCTCAGCACCCACAAGGTGCGGATCAACGCGGAGATCGAGTTCGTGCCCCGCCCCTCCGCCGCCGAGGCTGCGGCCGAGGGGGAGGAGCCCGACGAG
>JAWLGW010000630.1:0-4767 GCA_041690735.1 Planctomycetota bacterium | reverse complement strand
GTGGCCAGCAGCCCGGTGGGCAACAGCCTGGTGGCCAGCAGCCCGGTGGGCAACAGCCCGGTGGGCAGCAGCCCGGCGGTCAGCAGCCCGGTGGCCAGCAGCCTGGTGGCCAGCAGCCTGGTGGGCAACAGCCTGGTGGGCAACAGCCCGGCGGTCAGCAGCCCGGTGGCCAGCAGCCTGGCGGCCAGCAGCCCGGCGGTCAGCAGCCCGGCGGCCAGCAGCCGGGTGGGCAGCAGCCTGGTGGCCAGCAGCCTGGTGGCCAGCAGCCCGGTGGACAACAGCCCGGCGGCCAGCAGCCCGGCGGCCAGCAGCCGGGTCAGCAACCGCCCAAGCCAAAGATCTGTCCCGACTGTGGTCGGAAGCATGGGGGGGGCGCCGACCCGGGCGACGGCGAGGGCAATCCGGGGCAGCAGCCCGGCGGGCAACAGCCGGGCGGGCAGCCCCAAGGCCCCGGCCCTGGCGGTCAGGGCCCCGGTCAGGGCCAGCGGCCCATCGGCGACCTCGACCAGCCCGACGGCTTCAAGGCGACGCGGATCCGCGGTCGAGTCGGTGAGGGCAAGATCGTGGGCTCGTACTTCACGCGCGGCGCCCAAGTGAAGGGCGAGCAAGAGGCCGAGTACCGGGAGGTCGTCGAGGCGGCGCGGGCCAAGGCGGCGGAGGCCCTCGAGAAGACGCGGATCCCCAAGGGCATGTCGAAGTACGTGCGCGACTACATCGACAGCATTACCCCCGAGCGTCAGTAGCCCGCCTCATGGCGGTCCCCCGGGTCCACGGGCTGTGGCTCGTCACGTTCGCGCTGACCGCTTGCGACGGCGGGGCTCCTGAGCCGCCGCCCGCGCGTCCTCCCGCGGCCGCCGCGCCCGCGCCCGCCGCCGCCCCCGCGCCCGCCGCGGGGCCGGAGCTTCAGCCCGACGGGGTGCCCTATCCCCTGCCCCTCCCCTTGCCCCCCGAGGCCGTTCCCCAGGCGGTGACTCGCGGTCCGCCTCGCCACGAGGGACCCGCCCCCCTCACCTTCTGGATCGGCGGCACCGGCGTCGACGTGGGCCGCCTCAGCTACCCCCGCGCGATCGTGGCGGCCGAGGACGGCAGCGCCTACGTCGCCGACAAGTCGGGGCGGATCCAGCGCTGGAGCCACGACGGCCGCCTGCAGACGGTCGTCCGCACCCCGGGCGTGGACCAAGGGCGCCCCACCGGCCTCGGGCTCGACTGGAACGGCGACCTGCTGGTGGCGGACACCCACTACTGTCGCGTGCTGGTGTACGGCCCCGACCTGCAGCTGCGGCGGGCCTTCGGGGCGCCCGGGCCGGAGGGCGGGCGGTTCATGCTGGTGAGCGGGGTCCAGGCCGACGGCGAGGGGCGCTACTACACCACCGACTATGGCGACTACGTCGCCCGGGTGCAGGCGTGGCTGGCCGACGGCACGTTCCTGTACGCCTTCGGCACCTTCGGCGCGGGCGACGGGGAGCTGCGCCGCCCCATGAACCTCGCGGTCAGCGCCGCGCGCGACCGGATCTACGTGGCCGACGCCGTCAACCACCGCGTCGCCGTGTTCACCCGCGCGGGCGAGTGGGTGGGCCAGATCGGCGAGCGAGGCCGCGAGCCGGGCCAGCTCGACTTCCCCTACGACGTGAAGCTCGACGAGGAGGGGAACCTGTGGGTGGCGGAGTTCGGCAACCAGCGCGTGTCGGTCTTCACCCCCACCGGCCGCTGCCTCGGGACCTGGGGCGCGCCCGGGCGCGCGCCGGGGAGCGTGAACCGCTGCTGGGGCGTCGCCCTGGGGCGCGGCGACCGGGTGTGGCTGCTCGACTCCGACGGTGACCGCCTGTATGCGCTCCGCCGCCGGGTGGTGCTGCGGGAGTCGCCGTGACGCTGCCGCCCTCCGCCCGTCGTGCTAGGGTCGCGCCCCCGTCGATCCCCCACTCGATCCGAGGGCCCGAGTGATGCCGGTCTCCTTCGCGAGCCCGCAGTTCCTGGCGCTGCTGCTGCTCCTCCCCGTCGTGTACGGGGTCGGGCGCCGCTCGCTGGCCGGGCTGGAGGTCGGACGCCGGCGACTCGCCCTCGGCCTGCGCCTGCTGGTGGTGACCTTGCTGGTGCTGGCCGCCGCCGAGATGGAGTGGCGCGACGAGACCGAAATCGTCGAGGTGGTGTTCGTCGTCGACCACTCGCGCTCGATCCCCGAGCCTCAGGCGCGCGCCGCCCTGGAGGCGATCAACGAGTCCCGCGAGCGCATGGACCCGCGCCGCGACCGGGCCAAGGTGGTGGTGTTCGGGCGGGAGGGCCTCACCGAGGGGACCTTGCGCAAGGAGCAGCCGCCCCTCACCCGCTACGCCTCCGATGTCGACCGGGACGCCACCGACATCGAGAAGGGGCTGATCGCCGCGCTGGGGGCGATCGACGTCGACGCCCGGGGACGGATCGTGCTCCTCACCGACGGCAACGCCACCGCCGGGCAGGCCCAGGCGGCGCTGGCGCAGGCGCGCGCCGCCGGCGTCCCCGTCGATGTGGTGCCGCTGGAGTACCAGCACCGCAACGAGGTGCTGGTCGACAAGGTGATCGTCCCCAGCGAGGCCAAGATCGGGGAGCCCTTCCTGGTCCGCGTGCTGCTCGACGCGCAGGCCGAGACCGAGGCCGACGTCCACCTGTGGCAAGAGGGCGCCCTGATCGAGACCCGGCGGGTCCTCCTCCCGGCCGGCCCCCACGTGGAGCGCTTCCAGCTCAACCTGACCGAGGCCGGGTTCTTCGGGATCCAGGCGGTGGTCGAGCCGGTGAGCGACGGGGGCGGGGGAAGCCGGGACGTCGTCTTCCAGAACAACACCGGCCACGGGTTCGTGTTCGCGCGCGGCAAGGCGCAGGCGCTGTACGTCCACTCGGACGCCGACCCCAACGCCCTCGAGGCGCGCCACCTCCTGGCCGCGCTGCGGGCGGAGGAGATCCGGGTCAAGGTGATCCCGGCGATCCAGTTCCCCCTCACCGCGGGCGAGCTGCAGAGCTACGACGCGATCATCCTGGACGACGTGGAGCGCCCCGCCTTCTCCGCCAGCCAGCAGGAGATCATCGAGCAGGCCGTCGGCGACATGGGGATCGGCCTGGTCATGATCGGCGGCCCCAACGCCTTCGGCCCCGGCGAGTGGCGCGGCTCCCCCGTGGAGAAGGCGCTCCCGGTGGAGATGGACATCAAGCAGGAGGAGGTCCTGCCCGACGGCGCCCTGGTCATGATCATGCACAGCTGCGAGATCGATCAGGGCAACGCCATGGCGATCAAGGTGTGCGAGAAGGCGGTGGACGGCGTCTCCGCCAAGGACACCGTGGGGGTGCTGATCTACGGGCCGAGCGGCAGCGAGTGGGCCGTCCGCCCCCAGCAGGCGCGCAACAAGGTGGGCATCAAGCAGGCGATCCGCGGCATGCAGATCGGCGACATGCCCGACTTCGACGAGATCTTCCGCATGGCGGTCAAGGGCCTCGAGCGGGTCGACGCGGCCGTCAAGCACATGATCATCATGTCCGACGGCGACCCCAGCCCGCCCGCCCCCTCGCTCCTCAAGGAGTGCCAGCGGCTGCGGATCACCGTGTCGACGATCTGCTACGGCGCCCACGGCGGCTCGCAGGGGCCCAGCGTCGACACCATGAAGCGGATCGCCAACCTGACCGGCGGGAAGTACTACTACCTCGACGACATCAACGCCCTGCCGCGGATCTTCCTCAAGGAGTCGAAGCGGGTCACGCGCCCGCTCATCGTCAACAAGGTCTTCACGCCGCAGGTCCGCACCCGCAGCGGAGTGCTGACAGGGCTGCGGGGGATCCCGCCCCTGAGCGGCTACGTCCTCACCGAGGCCAAGCCCCGCGCAGAGGTGCCGCTGGTGTCCGGGGACGACGCCCCGGTCCTCGCCCACTGGCAGTACGGGGTCGGCAAGTCGCTGGCCTTCACCTCCGACGCCCGCCCGCGCTGGGGGACGGAGTGGGTGCAGTGGGAGGGCTTCCGCTCCTTCTGGTCCCAGGCCCTCCGCTGGGTGAGCAAGGACGTCAAGGAGTCGCTGTTCCAGGTCAAGACCAGCCTGCAAGGCGACCGGGGCCAGATCGTCCTCGACGCGGTGACCGGCGAGGGCGAGGTGGTCGACGGGCTGATCGTCACCGCCCGGATCCACGCCCCCGACGGCCGCGAGGAGGCGCGGGTGGTGCGCCTGCAGCAGCGCGGCGCGGGCCGCTACGTCGCCGAGTTTCCGGTGGAGGCCGTGGGCACCCACAGTGTGTCCCTGCTGACGCTCGACGAGGACGGGCAGCGGCGCCACTCGGTGACCACCGGCCTGGTGGTCCCCTACTCGGAGGAGTTCCGCAAGCTCACCTCCGACCGGGCCGCCGCGGTCGCGATCGCCGAGCAGGCCGGCGGCCGCGTGCTGGAGGTCTCGCAGCTGCGCGACTGGTCGGTCGACCCCTGGGACCGCGCCAGCCTCGGCGACAAGGAGGCGCTGCAGGCGCAGTGGCCCCTGGCCCTCACCCTGGCCCTGCTCCTGTTCCTCCTCGACGTGGCGACCCGCCGGGTGGCGATCGACTGGGCCAAGCTGTTCGCCCGGGCCCGGGCGGCGCTGCCGGGGGGCAAGAAGGACGCGCAGACCCTGGGGCGCCTGCGCGCACGCAAGGAGGCGGTGCGCGAGGCGCGCCGGGAGGAGCTGACCAAGTTCCAGCCCCAGGCCGACGCCGCCGGCGCGCCGCCCGTGCAGGTGGCGGGCCCGGCGCCCAGGCCGGCTCCCGAGAGCGCGCCGGCGTCCCCCA
>JAWLGW010000629.1:0-4768 GCA_041690735.1 Planctomycetota bacterium | reverse complement strand
AGCTTCTGCAGGCGCTGGCGCAGCTGCCGGCTGACGCAGCGCCGGCCGTCGAGCGGACGGCGCTGCTGGTCGAGCTGCACCTGGCGCAGGGGCAGCCGGACGACGCCGGGGCAGCGCTCGGCGCGCTGTCCGACCCTGCGGCCGAGCTGGTGGGGCGGGTGCTCGTCGCTCAGATCGGCGCCCGCCTGGCCGCGGACGCTCCCGGGGCAGCGGCCCTGCTGGCCGAGCTGCCGCCGGGGCCTCTGCCGCCGCAGGCAGGACGACTGGGCGAGCGCGCGCTCTCGGCCGCCGAGGCGCTGTTGAGTGGAGCGGGCTCGCGGCTGGAGCCCGCCGTGGAGCGGCGGCTGGTGGCGCTGCTGCGGCTGGCTCGCACGCTGCGGCGGGCGCCCCTCCCGCGCGACCTCCTGCGGGACGCGCTGCCGCTGGCCACGGCGATCCACCGGCGCGAGCGGGACGTCGCCCTCGCGGTCGCCCTGGCCGAGCTCGAGCCCGACGACTTCACGGTGCAGCTCGAGGTGGGCAACCTGGTCAAGCGGGGGGTGATCCACACCGAGGTCCGCAGCGAGCAGCTGTTGCCCGTCCTCCGGCGCGCCTGGAGGCTGTGCACCGAGCCCCGCCAGAAGCTGGAGATCGAGCTCGACCTGTGCCTGCTGGCGCGCAGCCTGCGCTGGTTTCGCGAGTGCATCACCCGCGCCGGGGACCTCCTCCCCAGGCTGCGGGAGGCTCCCCTGTGGCGGGCCCGGGTGCTGGCCGCCCGCGCCGAGTCGCTCTCGCGGCTGGGCGAGGTCGAGGGGGCCCTGGCGGACATAGGCGAGGCCCTGGCGCTCGAGCCCGCCTTCCCCAAGCTGCGGTTCGAGCGCGCCCTGATCCTGTATCGGCTGGGGCGGAGCCCCGAGCAGGCCTACGCGGACGCGGCGTACTTCCTGGATCACGACGCCGGCGGTAACTCTCCCGAGCGGGACACGGCCATGCTGGTGGCCTGGCGGACGAGCCCCGACCGGCGCCACGACGCCGGCCTCGCCCGCAGGATCGAGCGCTACCTCGCCCAGCGCCGCCCGGGCCCCGGGCTCACGCGCTGGTGGGTGCGCGCGGCGTGGTGCCGCCTGGCCGCCGGGGACTCGAGCGGCGCGCGGGAGGCGCTGGGCCGGTGCGCGGCCTGGGCCGAGGAGCGGTGGCCGTCGGAGCCCGCCCTGGGCGAGGAGGCGGTCCGGGCCCTGAGGCAGGTGTCGAGCTCGCTCGCCGACGCGCGCCAGGCGGCGGCGGACCTGCTCGACCGCCTGGTCGACCGCCTGGAGGGGGAGCCCGTCCCGCGGTAGCGGGCGGATCCGCGCAGAGGGCGTATCCTTGAGGCGCAGGCGCAGCGGCGCCGGGGAGGAGCCGAGGTGGAGGCGGTGCTCGGAGTCGGCGTGGTGGCGCTGATCGTCCTGGTCCTGTCGTTCCTCGTGTTCATGGCCTTCGTGGTGGGCGTGATCGTGTGGATCCGCAGCATGGTCCGCCGCGCCGCGGGGGAGGCGGCCTCCGCCGTCTCGAGCCTCGGGGCCGGGGTCGGTCAGCAGCTCACCCGGGGGGTCGCGGGCCGGGGCCTCGGCCGCGGGGTCGGCAACCAGGCGGTCGGCGCCCTCCTGCGGGTGGGCGAGGACGAGCTGCGCAAGGGGATCGCCTTCGTCAAGAAGACCGTCGACGAGGAGATGCTCAAGTCCGACCCCAAGCGCATGCAGATGGTCGTGGCGAAGCTGGCCCAGAAGAACCAGGGCGAGCTGACGCGGTTCCAGGTCATGACGGAGCTGTCGATCTCCCAGCGGCTGGCCCTCGACACCCTGCAGGCCCTGGTGGAGCAAGAGGTGTGCTTCGTCCGTGAGGACGGCGACCGGCAGGTGTACGTGTTCCCCGCCTTCAAGGAGAAGCGCGACGTCAAGGTGTGCGACTACTGCGACTCGACCTTCGAGCTGGCGGAGGTGGAGGGCAACGCCTGCAAGGGCTGCGGCGCTCCCGAGCTGCGCGTGGTGAGCACCATTTGACGGCCCAGCTGAAGCTGGCCCTGGTGGTGGGGGCGCGGCCGAACTACTTCAAGGCCAAGCCGATCCTGGCGCGGCTGGACGCCCACCCGTCGACGGAGGCGGCGCTGGTCCACACCGGGCAGCACCACGACCCGGCCCTGTTCGAGGACCTGTTCGCGCAGATCGACATGCGCGCGCCCGACGTCTACCTGGGGGCCGAGGCGCGGGACCGGCGGCTGGACGTCCCGGCCATGATCCAGGCCTTCGCGGGCTGGTGCGCCGAGGCGCGACCGGACGCGGTGATCGTGGTGGGCGACGTGGACTCGACCGTCGCCTGCGCCCTCGGGGCCCATTACCGGGGCCTGCCGGTGGTCCACGTGGAGGCGGGACTCCGCAGCGGTGACCGGACCATGCCCGAGGAGGTCAACCGGGTCGTGACCGACGCCGTGTCGAGCCTCCTGCTGGTCTCCGACCCCGCCGGCGTCGACAACCTGCGCCGGGAGGGCCGCGGCGCGGACGACGTCGCGCTGGTGGGGAACGTCATGATCGACACCCTCCTCGACCGGCTGCCGGCGGCGCGCCGGCGCCCGCTGCCGCCGGCCGTGGACGCGGTGGCGCGCGCCGGGCGGTTCGCCCTGTTGACCCTGCACCGCCCGTCCAACGTCGACGCCGCGGACAAGCTCCGGTCGTGGGCGGAGGCGCTGCGGCAGGTGGCGGCGCGGGTGCCGATCGTGTGGCCGGTCCACCCGCGGACCGCGGCCTCGATCGAGCGGCACGGGCTGGAGCGCGAGCTGGCCGCGATCGCCGACCTGGTCCGGGTGCCGCCCCTGGGCTACCTGGAGACGATCGCGCTGGAGGAGCGCGCCGCGCTGGTCCTCACCGACTCGGCCGGCGTGAGCGAGGAGGCGAGCGTCCTCGGCACGCCCTGCCTGGTCCTGCGCGCCACCACCGAGCGGCCGATCACCCTCACCCACGGCACGGCGGCGCTGATCGGCGAGGACCGCCAGCGGCTGGTGGCCGAGGTGGAGCGCGCCCTCGGCGGGGGCTGGCCGGCGCCCGCCGGGATCCCGATGTGGGACGGCCACGCCGGCCAGCGGGTCGTCGAGGAGACGCTGGCCTTCCTGCGCCGTTCGCCGTGATCGCCGTGATCGCCCGACTCGACCCGCCCTGTCGTCAGTGGGGGCGGGCGGGCAGCAGGCGCAGCAGGGCGTCGTAGGCGGTCTGGAGGCGCGCGCGCGCGCCGCCCACGTCGGCGGCGGCCGCTCCGGCGACCGCGAGCACGAGCACCAGCAGCAGCAGCAGCAGGGGGCGGCGCCAGCCGCGGCGGGCCCCCCCTTGCTCCACCAGCTCCGCCACCACCGCCCCCTCCTCGGGGTACGGCGGCACCGGCGAGAACACGGCGCTGCGGTACAGGTCGATCGGGATCCGCAGGCTCTTGGCCCGCGCCCTCGCCAGCTCGGGCTCCTGCTCGGCCAGGACCGCCTCGAGGTCGGCGACCAGGTCGTCCACGCGCTCGTACCGCTCCTCGGGCCGGACCTGCAGGCAGGCGGCGACCACCAGCGACAGCCGGCGGGTGAGGATGCTGGCGGCCCGATCCACCGGGTCGCGCACGCGCTCGGGGTCCTGCGGCTTGATGCGCCGGTGGAGCACCTGGTCCGACTGCTGGTGACGGGTGGCGTCGGGCGGGATCGGCGTCGGCTCCCGCTCGGTGAGGAAGGTGTACAGGAGCCCGCCCAGGGCGAACACGTCGCTCGCCTTGACGGGGTTGCCGCGCGCCTGCTCGGGCGCCATGTACAGGATCGTGCCGACCACCGTGCCGTCCTCGGTCTTGGTGATCCCGTGCTTCCCCAGCTCCTCCGAGTCGATGAGCCCGTAGTCGCACACCTTGCCCCGCGGCCGCTTGCGCCCCTTGAGCAGCACGTTCTCGGGCTTCACGTCGCGGTGGATCACGTTGAGCCGGTGCAGGTGGGCGACGCCGCGGGCGGCGTCCAGCGCCACGGTCGCCCGCTCGCGCAGGTCCAGGCTGCGCCAGTCCCGGTAGCCCCAGTACTCCTCGAACTGGACCAGATGCCCCTCCACCACCGAGCCCATGGCGATGCACAGCAGGTTGGGGTGCTCGATCCCGTACAGGAACTCCTGGCGCAGCTCGCGGCGAGGCTTGCCGCGCTTGGGCTCGGGGAGGGGGTCGATCCCGACCAGCACCACCCCCTCGTAGCGGTCCTTGCGCCGGCGCCAGAACCCGATCCGCCGCAGCCGCTCCTCGACCTGCTGGCGCACCTCCGAGCGGCGGAGCGCCTCGATCTCCTTCAGCTTGGCGGCCCGCACCTTCTTGTAGTCGGCGATCGTGTCCTCGGGGTGGGCGGCGAAGTGCGCCTGGGTCTCGAAGTCGAGGAGCATCTCCTCGAGCTGCTCCGGCTTGAGCCGGTCGGGGTGGAGCACCGCCCGAAAGATCGCCGAGAAGCGCCCGCTGCCCTCGAAGTGCTCGGGCCGCTCGCAGAGCACCTGCACGGCCGTCAGCCCCTTCACCCGGTCCTGGCTGTCGGTGACCGCGGCCAGCGCCTGGGCCACGCGCCGGCGCTCGGCGCCCTCGAGGGCCCGCCCGCGCTTGGAGCGCTCCAACAGCTCGCTGACCTGGTCCGGGTCCGCCACCTCACGATTCGACTGGCGCGGACCCCTTCGCGCAAGGCGGGGGTGGGGGTTGCTTGACGTGCCCGTGCCCGTGCCCGTGCCCGTGCCCGTGCCCGTGCCCGGAAGCCTTCGAGCACGGGCAC
>JAWLGW010000628.1:0-4769 GCA_041690735.1 Planctomycetota bacterium | reverse complement strand
GCCGCCCTGTCGGGCGGCTGGAAGCAACGCCTGGCCCTCGCCTGCGCGGTGGTGCACGCCCCCGAGCTGGTGTTCCTCGACGAGCCCACCGCCGGGATCGACCCGGTCTCCCGCCGCCTCCTGTGGGACGAGCTGTACGAGCTGAGCGCCGCCGGCACGACCCTGTTCGTCACCACCCACTACATGGAGGAGGCCGAGCGCTGCCACCGCGTCGCCTTCGTCCACGGCGGCCGCCTGCTGGCCTGCGACACGCCGGCGGGGATCAAGGAGGGCGGGCTGGTGGGGCGCCTGCTGCGCGTGCGGCTCCGCGGTCACGACGCGGGGGCGCTGCAGGCGGCGCTCGGCTGCCTGCGCCAGCAGGCCGTCGCCCTCGGCCTCGACGACGTGAACCATCACGGCGACGAGCTGCACGCGACGGTCGGCGACGCCGCCGACGCGGCGGCGGTGGGCGCGGACGTGCGCCGGCTGCTGCAGCGGCGAGGGCACGCGCTCGCGGCCGTCGAGGCGGCGGCGCCCTCCATGGAGGACGTGTTCGTGGCGATCACCCGCCGCGCCGAACGCCCGGGAGGCGCCGTCGCGTGAGGCTGCGGGCGCTGGCGGTCAAGGAGCTGGTGCAGGCGGCCCGCGACCCCGGCACCCTCCTGCTGCTGATCCTGCTGCCCGCGGCCATGCTCCTCCTGTTCGGCTTCGCCCTCACCCTGGAGGTCGAGCGGGTGCCGCTGGCGGTCCTCGATCAGGACCGCTCGCCCCGCTCGCGCGCCCTGGTGGACCGCTTCGTGGCCGCCGACGCCTTCCGGCAGGTCGCCGCGGTGGACACCCCCGCGGACCTGCAGGCGGCCCTCGACCGCGGGCGCGCCCGGGCGGCGCTGGCGATCCCCCCCGGCTACGCCCGCGCCCTGCGCGACGGGCGCCCGGCGTCGGTGCAGCTGCTGGTGGACGGGGCCGACGCCAACTCGGCGCGGGTGGCGATCGGCTACGCCGAGGCGATCGGCGCCCGCGAAGGCGCGGAGGTCCTGGCGGAGACGATCACCGGGGGCGCGCCGCTCCGGCCGGCGTTCGAGGCCCGCGCGCGGGTGTTCTACAACCCGGGCCTGGAGAGCGCCCACTTCCTGGTCCCGGGGCTGCTGGCGGTGGTGGTGCTCGTGACCGCGGTCCTCATGACGGCGACCTCGTTCGCGCGCGAGCGGGAGCTCGGGACCCTGGAGGCGCTCCTGGTCACCCCGCTGGGGCGCCTCGAGCTGCTGCTCGGCAAGACCGTCCCCTTCCTGCTCCTGGCCCTCCTCGACGTGGGCCTGGCCCTGCTCGCAGCCCGCGTGGTGTTCGGGGTGCCGGCGCGCGGGAGCCCGCTGGTGGTGGGCGGGGCCACGCTCCTGTTCGTGGTCGCCGCCCTGGGCTACGGCCTGCTGGTCTCGACCGTGGCCCGCTCGCAGCAGGCGGCCTTCCAGATGACCGTCATGACCACCCTCCTGCCCGCCTTCCTCCTGTCGGGGTTCGTGTTCCCGGTCGAGAACATGGTCGCGCCCGTGCAGGCGATCGCCGCCTGCCTCCCCACCCGCTACTACGTGGACCTGCTGCGGGCGGTGCTGCTCAAGGGCGCCCCCGCGGCCGCGGTCGCGGGCGAGCTGTGGGTCCTGGGCGGCTTCGCCTGCCTGACCCCGCTCCTGGCCCTGCGGCGCTTCGAGCGCCAGGTGCGGTGGGGGTGAGCTCGCTGCTGCGCGTGCGCGCCGTGGTCCACAAGGAGCTCCGCCAGCTGGTGCGCGACCCCCGCATGATGGCCCTGGTGCTGGTCATGCCGGTGCTCCAGCTGGTGCTGTTCGGCTACGCCGCCACCTTCGACCTCGAGCGGGTGCCGGTGGCGGTCCTCGACCACGACGGCGGCGAGGAGGCGCGCGCCCTGCTGGCCGCGATCGACCCCAGCCTGCGCCGCGACGCGCGGCCGGGGCAGGAGCTGGCGGTCGCCGCCCACGCCCCCAGCGAAGCCGCGCTGGAGGCGCTGCTGCAGGCGGGGGAGGCGCGGCTGGCGGTGGTGATCCCGCCGGGCTTCAGCGCCGCGGTGCGGGAGGGCGCGCCCGTCGAGGTCGCGGTGTGGGTGGACGGGGCCGACCCCAACACCGCCTCGATCGCGCGCGCCTCGCTGGAGCGGGTGCTCGAGGAGCGGGGGCTGCGCTGGACGCTGGACCGCACGCGCCGCCAGGACGCCGCGGCGGCCGGCGCGCTCGACGCCCTGGAGTCCGCGGAGGGGCAGGGGCGGGCCGTCGACCTGCGCACCCGCGTGTATTACAACCCCGCCCTCGAGAGCGCCGCCTTCATGGTGCCGGGGGTGCTGGTGACCGTGCTGCTGGTGCTCACCGCGCAGCTCTCGGCGCTGTCGATCGTCAAGGAGAAGGAGGCGGGCACCTTCGAGGCGCTCCTGGCCAGCCCCGCCCGCCCCGCCGAGCTGATCGCCGGCAAGCTGCTGCCCTTCTGCGCCCTCGGCTTCCTGGAGCTCACCGTGGTGCTGGCCGCGGCGGTGGCATGGTTCGAGGTCCCGCTGCGCGGCTCGGTGGGCCTGCTGTTCGGCTGCGCGGCGGCCTTCGTGGTGGGCTGCCTGGGAGCGGGGCTGCTGCTGTCGACGCTGGTCTCCACCCAGCGCCAGGCCATGGTGGTGGCCTTCGCCGCGTTGATCCCCATGCTGCTGCTGTCGGGCTTCATCTTCCCGATCGAGAGCATGCCGGCCCCCTTCCGCTGGAGCTCCAACGCGCTCCCCAACCGGCACGCCCTCGAGGCGCTGCGGGCGGTGTGCCTGCGCGGCGCCGACCTCGGCGTCGTCCTCCCCCAGCTGCTGTGCCTGCTCGGGCTGGGCGGCGGCATCCTCCTGCTCGCCAGCGCCAGGTTCCGCAAGCGCGTCGCCTGACGGTCGCGTGACGGCGGCCGCCCCGGTCTACGCGCGGCAGGTACACTCCCTCGCCGTGAACGCCCCCGACCCCGACCTCGTCATCGAGACCCGCGCCCTCTCCAAGTGGTACGGCACCCACCGGGCCGTGCACGAGCTGGCGCTGCGGGTGCCGCGGGGGGCGATCTTCGGCCTGCTGGGCCAGAACGGCGCCGGCAAGTCGACCACGATCCGCATGCTGCTGGGCCTGGTGCGTCCCTCGGGCGGCGAGGTGCGCCTGTTCGGCCGCCCGCTGGCGAAGGAGCGCATGACGCTCCTGGGTCGGGTCGGCTGCCTGGTGGAGGGCCCCGCCTTCTACCCCTACCTCAGCGGCGCCCAGAACCTGCGTGAGCTGGGCGCCCTCGCCGGCGGCGTCACCCCCGAGCGGGTGCGCCACTGCCTGGAGCGGGTCGGCCTGGGCGAGCGCGGCCACGACCGCTACGGCGGCTATTCGACCGGCATGCGCCAGCGCCTGGGGATCGCCGCCGCCCTGCTCCACGACCCCGAGCTGGTGATCCTCGACGAGCCGCTCAACGGCCTGGACCCGCCCGCGGTGCTGCTGGTGCGCGACCTGATCCGCGAGCTGCGGGCCGCCGGCAAGACGGTGTTCATCTCCAGCCACATCCTCCACGAGGTGGAGCTGGTGTGCGATCAGGTGGCGATCGTGAACCGCGGCAGCGTGGTCGCGCAGGGCGGCGTCGCGGACCTCCTCCGCGCCGACCGGACCCACGTGCGGGTGCTCACTCGCGACACCGAGCGCGCCGTCGAGGTGGCGGCGGCCCTCCCCGACGTGCTGGGCGTCGAGCGCCGCGCCGAGGGCGAGCTGCTGGTCGAGCTGAGCGAGGACGCGCCCGCTCGCCTCAACCGGGCCCTGGTCGAGGCGGGCGTCGAGGTGGCCGGGCTGCTCCGCCACCAGCGCTCGCTCGAGGAGCTGTTCCACGAGCTGGCTCGCGGACCCGCGCAGGAGGCCGCGGCGTGATCCGTCGGATCGCCCGCCTGTTCCTGTTCGAGTGGCGCAAGCTCCTGGCCCGCCGCCTCACCTGGGCCGCCTTCCTGGGCGTGGTGGCGGTGGCGCTCGTCGCCCCCTGGGCGGGCGAGGTGGTCGACACCGCCCAGTCCCTCGCCAGCGGCCAGGGCGGCCGGGGCGCCGGCAGCGCCTTCGACAACGGCTGGGTCTCCCTGGCCAGCTCGGTCTCCACCGCCCGCCTGTTCCTGGTGATCGTGCTGCTGGTCCTCGCCGCCAGCGCGGTGGCCGAGGAGTACGGCTACGGCACCCTGCAGGCCCTCCTGGTCCGGCCCCTCCAGCGCACCGACCTGCTCCTGGCCAAGGCCCTCGCCATCTGGAGCTTCGCCGTGGCGCTCCTCGTCGCCGCCGTCGCCGCGGCCGCCCTCAGCGCCGAGCTGACCAAGGGCCTGTACGACGTCGCCGAGCGCGGCCTCCTCGGCCCACCCAAGTACACCTTCGGCGAGATGTGGGACTACACCTTCCTCGCCGTGGCCATGACCGCCGTGGCCCTCGCCGCCCTCACGGGCCTGGGCCTCCTGGCCTCGGTCCTGTTCGAGCACCCCGGCCACGCCACCGGCGTCGCCGTCGGCGCCCTGTTCCTCCTCTCCGCCGCCGCCGGCCTGAGCCCAGACCTCGGCCCCTGGGTGTTCGTGCACCACCTCGCCAGCCCCTTCGCGATCGTGGGCGACCTGGCCCAGCAGTACACCGGGACCATCACCAAGCTGGCCCCCGCGCGGGTGGCCCGAGCGGTCCTGGTCTCCGCCGGCTGGGGCGCCGCCTTCCTGCTGATCGCCGCCGCCGTGCTGCGCCGCCGCGACATCACCGCCCGGGGCGGCTGAGCCGACACCTACG
>JAWLGW010000627.1:0-4772 GCA_041690735.1 Planctomycetota bacterium | reverse complement strand
CCGAGGGCGTGAACACCTCGACCGCCTCCACCCCTCGGCCCGTCGCGCCTGCGCCGCCCACCACCACCGCGCCGCCGCCCAGCAGCGGGGCGATCGCGGGGCGCGCGCGAGCGAAGCCGAGGCCGCCCGAGACGGCGGCGCGGCTCACCGAGCCGTCGCTCTCCCGGGCGAACAGGGCCGCGTCCCGCACGGGGCCGCCGGCGGTCCGCCCGCCCGCCACCAGGGCGGCGCCGCCCTCCAGCAGCGCGACCCCCCCCTCGGTGCGCGGCGGATCGAGCCCGGGTGTGAGGGTCACCGCGTCGGTCGCCGGGTCGTACAGGTAGGCCTCGGCGGTCAGCGCTCCCCCCGGGTCGCGGCCCCCGGCCACCCACACGCTGCCGTCGCCGAGGGGTGTCGCCAGGGGCTCCGCCAGGGCGGGCGCGCTGGGATCGCCGGGCGCGAGCCGATCCGTCAGGTCGATCACCAGGAAGTTCGACGCGCCGCCGCGGGAGCCGTGCTGCGCCGCGCGCGCCTGCACCACCACGTCGCGGTGCAGGCCCGGCCCGAGGTCGGCCAGGGCGTCCCACAGGAAGGTGTGGCGCACCCCCACCGGGTCGCCGCGCACCGTGAGCGGATTCTCGGAGCCGGCCGCCGGCGTGGCCTCGGTGTAGGTCTGACCGAGGTCGGTGGTGTAGCGCACCGTGACGGTGTCCTGCCCGTCGCGGGTCCGCACCAGGAACGGGACCTCGATCGTGCCCTCGGTCTGGATCGGGTCGAGGCGCTCCACCTGCACGATCGGCAGGCGGGTCCGCTCGTCCTTGCACCCGCTGTGGGTCAAGGCGACGAGCAGCGCCAGCGGCAACAGGGTGCGAGCGGGGGTCATGGCTGGGGAGGGTGCCTCGAGCGGGGCGCGAATGTAGCACGGTGCTTCGCGGGCGCGGCCGCGGGGGTCGGCCGCCTTCGTCTCCGCAAGCCGCAGGCCGCAGCCCCGCCCGCTCGGCATACGCCGGTTGACGGCGGGACCGGAGCGCCGGGCGCCCCGCGCCCCGAACACCGCCCGAACTCCGGCGTTGATCTCGGCCCGCGGCGGCGCCTACCCTCGGGCCCACGAACTGGAGGTCGAGGCATGGGTGTGGCGCGGATCATGGCGGCTGGGCTGGAGGGGATCACCGGGTTCGCGGTCGAGACCGAGGTCGAGGTGTACGGCTTCGGCGCCATGGGGACCCGGGTGGTCGGCCTCCCCGACGCGGCGCTGCGCGAGGCGCGGGACCGGGTCCGCGCCGCGATCCGCGAGAGCGGCTACACCTACCCGCAGGGCAACGTGATCGTGAACCTGGCCCCGGCCCGACGGCGCAAGGAGGAGGGCGCCGCCTTCGACCTGCCCATGGCGCTAGCGATCCTGGCGGCCATGCCCTCCCCCGCGGTCGAGCCCGAGCGGCTGAGCGGGTTCGCCGCCCTGGGCGAGCTGTCGCTGTCGGGGACCACGCGCCCGGTGCGCGGCGCCCTGGCCGCCGGCGAGACGCTGGGCCACAGCGACCTGGTGCAGCGCCTGCTCGTGCCGCGGGGCAACGGGCGCGCCGCCGCGCTGGGGGCGGGGGACGGGGTGGAGGTCCTCGAGGTGGGCAGCCTGGCGGAGGCGGTGGCCGCCGTGCGCGGCGAGGCGGCGCTCCCGCCGGTGCGCGTCGACCCGCGAGAGCTGCTGCGGGCGCCCGACGCCACCGACGCCCTCGACCTCGCCGACGTGCGCGGCGCAGCGGCGGCGAAGCAGGCCCTGCAGGTCGCCGCGGCCGGCGGGCACGACCTCCTCATGGTGGGCCCGCCCGGCACCGGCAAGACCATGCTGGCCCGGCGCCTGCCGGGTCTGCTGCCGAGCCTGGGCTGGGACGAGGTGCTGGAGGTGTCGCGGATCCACGGGGCCGCCGCGGGGGCCGACACGGCGACCGACGACCTGATCGCGCGCCGCCCCTTCCGCGCGCCCCACCACACGGCGAGCTACGCGGCGCTGGTGGGCGGCGGACCCGGACCGCGCCCGGGCGAGATCTCGCTGGCCCACAAGGGCGTCCTGTTCCTCGACGAGCTGCCCGAGTTCGCCGGGCGGACCCTCGAGGCCCTGCGCGAGCCCCTGGAGGCCCGCCACATTACGGTCGCCCGCTCCCGCCGCACGGTGACCTTCCCCGCCGACTTCCAGCTGGTCGCCGCCATGAACCCCTGCCCCTGCGGGTACATTGGGCACCCCCGCCGCGCCTGCCGCTGCTCGCCGGTCGCCGTCGAGCGCTACGCGGCGCGGGTGTCGGGCCCCCTCCTCGATCGGATCGACCTGCAGGTGCGGGTGAGCCCGGTCGCCTTCGAGGCGCTGCAGGCGCCGCTGGGTGATCCGGCCGGGCCCGAGGGGACGGCGGCGGCGCGGGAGCGGATCGCGGCCGTGCGCGCCCTGCAGCGGGAGCGCTCGGGGCTGCTCAACGCCCGCCTGGAGCGCCGCGCCCTGGAGCGGGTCCTGTCGCTCACCGGCGAGGCCCGCCGCACCCTGAGCGCCGCCGCCAAGAGCGGGCTGCTCACCGCTCGCGGCCTGGCCAAGGTCCGCCGGGTGGCGCGCACCGTCGCCGATCTGGAGGGCAAGGAGCGGGTGGACGCCGACGCGGCGGCGCTGGCGCTGCACCTGCGGGTGGGCGAAGCGGCGCCGTGTTGACCCGCGGCGCCAGGACGCCGACGGGGACGTGCGGCGCGTCCAGCGCTACGCTGAGGAGGAGACGTCCCACGAGGCGCCCATGAGCTTTCCCGAGACCACCGACCTCGAGGCGCCGGCGGGCTACCGCCTGGGCGATCCGATCGCCCTCGAAGACCTGCTCGCCTTGCCGCCCGACGGGCGCCGCTACGACCGGGACGAGCAGGGGAGACTCACGCTCGTGGCGCCTGAGGATGCCGGCGGCCATCGCTCCCCGATCGGTGAGCTCACCCTGTGGCTGGCACGGCGGCTTGACGCTCCCTGGTTCCCGCTCTCGGAGCCGGAGATCGCCTTGCCGCGCCTGGTCACGCTTCGAGGCGCGGAGGTGCCGCCGTCGCGATTGGGCCGGAGGATCATTCAGCCCGACGTGGCCGTCTTCGATCGTCGCCCCTCGATCGTCCCCGGCAACCCCGCCGGCACGCGGGAGGGCTGGACGGTGTTCGAGCCCGAGGGCCTGCGGCTGGTGGTGGAGGTGCTCTCCCGCGGGACCTGGCGCGACGACGTGGGTCGGGGCGCAGCCGACCGCGTCGACCGCTGGCGCTCCTACCTCCTCAGCGGCGTCCCGGAGTACTGGCTGCTGAACGTGAACGTGGACGCGGCGCCGCTGCCGCCTGGGAGCGGGCTGTTCCTGAGCGCGGCCGCCGACGCGTGGCGTCCCCTCCCGGTCGACGACCTGCGCTCCCTGCCCGGCGAGGTGCACGGCCTCGCGCCCGTCGCCGCCGGCCGGGTCGCCGCGCGCTCGATCCCGGGGCTCGAGCTCGACGTCGAGGCGTTCTTCGCCCGCCTGGCGCGTTGAGCGCTACTCCCCCCCGCCCGCGGGCGCGATCCGCTGCTCGATCAGCCGCTTGACGGTGTCCTCGGTCTGCTTGATCCACCGCTGCAGGCTGGAGTTGGCCCGGTCGAAGGGGAACACCACCCGGCGGCCGCGGGAGTCGACCCGCACCACGCGCGGGTACGGTCCGCCTGCGAAGTCGACCTTGACCGGGGCGGTGATCGTACGGCGCTGCTTGTCCTCGATCCGGATCCACAGCCCCACGGCGTTGACCGTGGGCGCGGGGAGCTTGGGCACGACCTCGGAGCGGACCAGGATCACCACCCGGTAGCGGTCGCTCTGCGCCTTGATCCAGGCCCGCAGGGCGTCGAACACGCGGGTGGGCAGGAACCGGACCGGACCCGCGAAGGCCCGCCGGATCACCGTCTCCTCGGCCTCCTCCACGACGAGGTGCTGGTCGCGGGGCGGCGGCTGCGCGGCGACCTCGTCGCGCTGCATGCCGACCAGCGCCAGGACCACGTCCGCCGCCAGCCCCTGGTCGTCGCGCTCGAGGATCGACACCAGCTCGCCGGCGACGGCGCGCTGGCGCTTGGACGTCGAGGCGTGCTGGCGTGGGTCGAGGGCGCGGGCCCGCTCCAGCGCCAGGATCGCGTCGAGGTAGCCTCGCACCACCCGGTCCACGTCGCCGTCGCCCTGGTAGCGCTCGCGGGCGCGGGTGACCGCCGCCTCGGCGGCCTCCACCTGCCGGCGGGCGTCGGCGGTGGTGTCGGGGACGCCGCTGGCGGCGGCGCGCTCCTGCGCCTGCGCCACCCGCAGGGCGTCGGCCTCGGCGAGCCCTCGCCGGGCGCCGTCGTGGTCGGGCACCCGCGCCAGGGCGTCGAGGAACGCCGCGTGGGCCTGCTCGGCCGCGCGCGCCTCCAGCAGCCGCGCCCCCCGCTCGGCCAGGGCGTCGGCCTCGGCGGCCGCCCGCTGGCGCCGCTGTCCCTCGCGCGCCTCCACCTGGACGGCGAGCCGCCGCTCGGCGACCGTGTCCAGGAACCCCCGCGCGTGGGACGCCCCGGCCCGGTGCGCCTCCAGGAAGGCGACCCAGGCCGCGTCCAGCTCGTCCCGCGCCAGGTGCTCGCGGCCCCGCGCCAGGAGGTCGCGCGCCGCCACGTCGCCGGCGCCGGTGGCCTGCTCGGCCTGCTGCTCCCCCAGCCGCTCCGCGCGGACGACGCCGTCGCGGGCCGCGGCGCGGGTGGGGTCGAGGGCCAGGGCGGCGGCGAAGGCGCGGCGAGCGGGGGCGGCGTGCCCGTCGCG
>JAWLGW010000626.1:0-4772 GCA_041690735.1 Planctomycetota bacterium | reverse complement strand
GTCTCCTCTCCCGCCCGGCTCACGCATCGGTCCAGAGCGTTAGCCGTACACGACGCGACCCCGGCGGGCTCGCCGGGGGGTCGTCGGTCACGCGCGATTCAGTCGCCGTGGTCGTGGTCGTGAGGGTCGTCCGGCGCGGCGGGCGGGCCCACCGGCGGGAACGGCGCCCCGCCGTGGTCGTGGCCATCCCCCTCGCCGCGCTCGTCCTCCTCCTCGGCGGACTTCTGCCGGGCCAGGGCCGAGCGCGAGGGGCGGAGACCGTCGAAGCTGTCGGCGGTGATCACGTAGTACCACTCGCCGAAGCGCAGCTTGAGCTCGCGGACCTTCTCCTGCGCCTCCTTGCGCTTCTCGGCGTCGTCGGGGGCGTCCATGGCCGTGGGGTTGAAGTCGGCGTCGATCACCACGAACCGCTCCAGCTTGTCCTGCTGCTCGCGACCGGGGGCGATCTCGCCGAACCGCAGCACCAGCTGCACCCCGTCCTGGTGGTCGATCCGCAGCTCGCCCTCGTTGGAGTAGACCTGCCCGTCCTGCGTGACGAAGAAGCCGACCTGCTCCATGCGGGCCCGATCGCGCTTGAGGACGTCGGCGATCTGCAGCTCCCGCAGGGTGTCGGTGAGGCTGTTGACGGCGGCCGTGCTGACCGCCTCGTCGGGGCCCTGGTCGCCCAGCACCCACTCGGCGGCGTCGTCCTTGCCGACCACCACCTTCTCGCCCGGCAGGATCCGGATCGCCCCCTGGCGGAGCATGGTCTCGTCGACCTGGTACTTGTCGATCGTGATCGACGTCACCCGCGCCACATCGAAGTCGAGGGGGTCGGTCTCGATCCACTTGGAGAACTGGGTCGACAGGCTCAGGTCGGCCTTGGCCGCGTAGGTGCGCTTCTCGTCGGCGCGCCGCAGGTAGCGGAAGCCCGCCTTGTCCTCCGCCTCCTTGCCCAGGATCAGGTCGGCCAGCACCCGGTCGCTCGGATCGCGGATCGTGACCCGGGTGCCCACGCCGTCCGTGGCGTCGGTGGCCTGCGGGTCGAGCACCCCCAGCGAGGCGTGGTCCTGCTCGCGGCGCGACACGATCAGCGTCCGCTCGAGGGCCATGACGTCGGCCGCCGTCTTGCCGAGCTGGTTCTCGGCGTCGGCCGGGTAGTTGTCCTTGCTGGGGATGCGCCACACCCCGTCCTTGAACTCGACCTTGAAGGGGAGCGGCTCGTCAGGCTCCCACACCTCCAGGCTGGTGGCCTGGGTGAAGTCGGTGAACTCGGGGAAGAACAGCTCCCCCTGGTCGGTGAACTCCCCGGGGGTGGTGCGGGAGGCGGCGGGGACCACGAACGCGGCGAGGAACAGGACGCCCGCCACGCCCACGTACGCCAGGGTGCGGTTGCTCTCGCTCACGACTTCCTCCGTCGGGCCGGCTCGATCCCGGCCTGCTCCAGCCTCAGCTTGCGGATCAGGACGAACAGCCCCAGCAGCACCGCCGGCAGCGGCGCCAGCAGGACCGACAGGGCCGCGATCAGCAGCTGGACCCGCGCGATCGCGCGCCGCTTCTGGGTCTCGCTGAGGCGGATCTTGCTCCGCTCCTCGTCCTTGGCCTGGCGCTCGGCCACCTCGAACCGCCGCTGCTCCTCCTGGCGCTTGGCCTCCATGAGGATGCGCCGCTGGCGCGGGTCGAGGTCGGTGCGCTGGCTCAGCTCGGCCACCGCGCTGTCGAGGCGCTCCTGGGCCTTCTTCAGCTGCTCCTCCGCCTCCTTGCGGGCGCGCTCGGTGGCCAGGCGGACCTTCTCGGTCTGCTCCTGCTCGATCCGCTCGATCCGCTCCAGCGTCCGGTGGCGCGGGCGCAGCTTCCGCAGCTCGATATAGGAGGCGTCGCCCGCCAGCGAGTCGATGCAGTTGGCGGCGAAGGTGACGTTGTCGAGGTTGAACTCGATGTTCCCCTGGCTGCGCAGGCCGTAGAACACGTCCGACACCATGTCCATGTCGGCGACCACGATCGCCTCGAACGGCCGGTCGGAGAGGACCCCGCGCTTCATGCGCTCGCCGTCGGCGGGGCCCGACAGCTTGCCCTTCACCCGGGCCGCCAGCACCCGCTGCTCGCCCAGGCTCTCGTAGCGGCGCAGCTCCTCGGGCTTGGGCATGACCCCGAAGAAGCTCTCCTGCACCATGTCCCGCCAGTTCTGGTAGCCCGAGTGGCGGCTGGAGCGCAGGAGCGGCGTGAACTCGACCTCCTTGGTGCCGGGCGCCTCGGTGAGCTCACCGCCGAAGATCAGGACCAGCTCCTGCAGCCCCGAGGTGACCGGGTCCTGCTGGTTGAAGCCCTCGGCGCGCCCGGGCGCCTCGGGGGCCACGAACACCAGCTCGCGGGGGATCGGCCACTCGGGGTGCGGGTTGTAGTCGTCCCACACGATCCGGTCCTTGTGCCAGGTGACCCCCATGGCGGTCAGCAGCGGCTCGATGGTCCCCTTGGGACCCTCGGTCTGCTGCGGCTGCTGCATGAAGGGGTTCTTGTTGCCGCCGGCGGGGCGCAGGGGCGCCAGGTTGCGGTCGAACTCGGGGTACGGGTCGCAGAAGAACAGCGCCTTCCCGCCCTCCCACAGGTACTCCGCCACCCGGTCCATCTTCTCCTGGGTGAGGCTGGAGGGCATGGGGACCACCAGCACGTCGAGGCTGGTGTCGATCGCGGCGGTCCCGTCGACCTTCACCACGTCGTACTGTTTGCGCAGGTCCTCCAGGAACTGCCAGTCCTCGCTGCGGCTCATCGACTGGAAGTCGAAGCCGCCGAACAGGTCGACGCCGCTCTTGAGGACGCCCACCTTGCTGCGCTCGACCTGGGCCACCGCGCCGATGGCGCGGGTCAGCTCGTACTGGATCGGCAGCCCGCGGTCGAAGAACTCGATCTTGAGCTCGCGCGGGCCGCAGGTGAAGGCGAGGCCGAGGAAGATCTCCTCCACGCTCTTGCGCCCGCCGTACTCGCCCTCGACCCGACGCGGCTTGATCCCGAACCGCTCCTCGGCCTCCTGGGCCTCGTCGGAGTACAGCTCGGTCTCGTACACCGCGACCTCCACCTGGTCGCCGCCCGCCGCGTCGAACTCGCGCAGCATGCGGACCAGGCCTTCGCGGGTGGCGCGGTAGGCGTCGGGCACCTGCGGGGAGATCCAGGCCTGCACGAACACCGGCGGCAGGTCGCCCTCGTCCAGGCGGTCGAGGACCTGCTCCGCCTCCGCGCTGAGGGACAGCATGCGGACCGAGGTCACGTCGGCCCGCACGGCCGCCCGCTCGGTCAGGACGACCAGGCTGACGATCGCCACCAGCAGCGAGGCCAGGCGGACCGCGCCGTGGTGGAGCCGCTGGCGGTTCGAGGTCCAGTGGCGGCGGCCCAGCAAGAACGTGTTGGCGTACAGGCCGATCGCCGTCAGGCCCACGAAGTACGCCACGTCCTCCACCGCCACCACGCCGGTCCAGAACGCCTGGTAGCGGCGCAGCACGCTCAGCTCGCCGAGCGTGGAGCTCGGGTCGAGGTACAGGAACAGGTGCGGCGCGGTGGGCAGGAGGCAGAACGCCAGCCCCAGCAGCCAGGCGACGGCGACGTTGCGGGTCAGGGCCGAGCCGAGCAGCCCCAGGGCGGTCGCCGCGGCGCCGAGCAGCCAGTAGCCGAGGTAGGTGGAGAGCAGCAGCCCGAGGTCGGGGTCGCCCAGGAGCTCGAGCACCAGCACCAGGCTGGTCGTGAAGGCCAGGGCGATGGTGTAGGCGCCGAAGCTGGCGGCGAACTTGGCGAGGACGATCTCCTCGTCGCGCGCCGGCAGCGTCAGCAGCAGCTGCTCGGTGCCCCTGTCCTTCTCGCGGGACCAGGCCGACATGGTCATGAGCGGGACGAACACCGCCACCAGGGCCGGCAGGGCCCACTCGGACAGGAAGTCGAGGGTCGCCTTGTTGGCGGCGAAGAACTCGCCCGAGAACGGGCGCAGGGCGCCGATCGTCGCGAGGACGACGAACGCCACCACGAACAGGTACCCGGTGAGGCTGCCGAAGTAGCTCACCAGGTCGCGCTTGAAGATGGCTCGCATGGTGCCGAAGTTCATGGCTCTCCTCTGCGTCGCTGGCGCTGGGGATGCCGGGTTCAGGACGCGGCCCACGAGCCGGCGGCGTAGCCCGTGTGCTGCGCGAAGGCCGCCTCGAGGTCGCCGTCCGCCGCCTTGGCGGACCGCAGCTCGTCGACGGTGCCCTTGAACACGACCCGACCCTGGTGAATGAAGACCACGTGGTCCGCGACCGCCTCGACCTCCTGCAGGATGTGGGTCGAGAGGAGGATCGCGCGCTCCCGGCCGAACTCGCGGATGATCCGGCGCACGTCGCGGATCTGGTTGGGGTCGAGGCCGCTGGTGGGCTCGTCCATGATCAGCACGTCGGGCTCGTGCAGGAGCGCCTGCGCGAGGCCGACGCGCTGCCGGAAGCCCTTTGACAGCTTGCTGATCGCCTTGCCCATGACCGTGGTCAGGGCCAGGCGGTCCGCCAGCTCGTCGATCCGCCGCTCGAGGCGAGCCGGCTCCATACCGCGCGCCTCACCCAGGAAGCGCAGCAGCTCGCCCGGGGTCATCTCCTCATACAGGGGGCCGTTCTCGGGCAGGTAGCCCAAGCGGTGGGCCACGTCGATCCGGTTGTGGATCACCGACATGCCGGCGATCCGCGCCTCGCCGATGTCGGGCGCGATCACCCCCGTGAGGATCTTCATGGTGGTCGACTTGCCGGCGCCGTTGCAGCCCAGGAAGGCGACCACCTGCCCGCGGC
>JAWLGW010000625.1:0-4772 GCA_041690735.1 Planctomycetota bacterium | reverse complement strand
AGCTTGCCTCTCTTACGTGCCCGTGCCCGTGCCCGCGGAGTTTCGGGCACGGGCACGGGCACGGGCACGGACGGGCACGGGCACGGGCACGGGCACCCGCGCGAGGTGCCCCGGACTGGCGGCAGTCTCGTGATCGCTGCCAGCGCTCCCGCCCAGAGACTTACTCCTGCGGCGGGCTGTAGAAGGAGACGCCGCGGGTGTCCTCGTCCACGTGCAGCGGGCGCTGCACCGACGGGAACGCCCGCTGCGCGCAGTCGGTCCGCTCGCACAGGCGGCAGGTGACGCCGATCGGGACCGTGGCCGACTCGCTGTCGAGGTCCATGCCGTCGGCGTACACCAGCTGCGGCGCGTGGCTGATGTCGCAGCCGAGCCCCACGGCATACAGGCTGGGGGCGGTGTGGAACCCCCCGGTGCCGCTGCGGACGGTGCGGGCGACGCAGAAGTAGCTGGCCCCGTCGGGCATGCGGGAGACCTGCCGCCGGATCATGCCGGGGGTGAGGAAGGCGTTGAACACGTTCCAGCGGGGGCAGGCGCCGCTGAAGCGGGCGAAGCGGATCCCCGACCCGGAGAACCGCTTGGAGATGTTCCCGGCGATGTCGACCCGCAGGAAGTGGAAGGGGACCCCCTCGGCGCCCGGGCGGCGCAGGGTCGTCAGGCGGTGGCACACCTGCTCGAAGCTGGTGCGGAAGCGGTGACCCAGGACCTCGATGTCGTAGCGGGCCTCCTGGGCGGCGGCCAGGAACGGCTCGTAGGGCATGAGGACCGCGGCGGCGAAGTAGTTGGCCAGGGCGATGCGGCACAGGGACCGGGAGCCCTCCGACGAGAGCTCGGCGTGCTGCGCCTCCTGGTCCAGCAGGTCGCTGAGGGTGATCAGCGCCAGCTGGTGCGCGAGCTGGAAGTGGCGGCTCCGGGGCGGCAACACCTCGGACACCGTGATCTCGCGCCGCTCGGGGTCGTAGCGGCGCAGGGTGTGGCCGCTGGCCTGCGCCGGCACCACCCGCACTCGGATGTCGTGCCTCGCCTCGAGGTGCCGGCACAGCCGCTCGTAGCGGTTGAAGTCGATCAGGCCGCAGGCCTCGTGCAGCTCGCGCGCCGCCTCCTCCAGGGCGGGGAAGGTGTTGCCGCGGCGCTGGAGGAAGTCGCTCACCTCCTCGCTGGGGAGGAGCGGCCGACCCACCGCCGCGGTGTCGTCGTCGGTGACCTGCGAGGCGAGGAGCAGCGAGCGCTCGCGGGTGGCCTGGAACTGCCGGTACAGCGCGACCACCGCACGAGCCGCGTTGGGCGCGGCGGCCGCCAGCTCGTGGACCTCGCCTTGCGTTAGGCCGGCCTCGTCGAACAAGGGATCGCCGAACACCTCCATGAGGTCCGCCGTGACGCGGGCCTCCCCGTCGGCCGCGAACGTCGCGAGGTCCAGATCGAAGTGCTGAGCCAGCTTGATCAACAGGGGGGCGGTCAGGGGCCGACGGCCGTTCTCGATGAGGTTGAGGTAGCTGGCCGAGACGCCGAGCTCGCTGGCGAGGCGGGCCTGGGTGAGCCCTTCCTGACGGCGAATGGCGCGGACTTTCGCGCCCAGGCGCGGGGAGATTGGCTCACTCATGGGGCTCGACCTCGCGGAGGGACGGCAGCGATATTTACAGACTTGACAAGTTTACCGCCTGTTCACGAGATCCGCTGACACCGTTAACCGCCTGTAGGCAAGAAAGTTACTTGCTGCTGCCGCGGGACGGTGTCACGGTAGTAACAACGCACAGCGTCACAGAGACCCAGGAGGAACCGCACCTATGGCCCCCCGGACGTCCACCGAGATCGACCTTCCCGCCGGCGTCACCCTTGGAGCCGCCGTCTCCGAACCCATGGCGGAGGTGCTCACCCGCGAGGCCGTCGAGCTGGTGGCGGACCTCACCCGCACCTTTCGACCGCGGGTGAAGGAGCTCCTCGAGCGCCGCCGCGAGGCGCAGGCCCGCCGCGACGGCGGGGAGCGCCTCGACTTCCTGGCCGAGACGCGCGCGGTGCGCGAGGGCGACTGGCGGGTGGCGCCGCTCCCGGAGGACCTGCTGGACCGGCGGGTGGAGATCACCGGCCCGGTCGACCGGAAGATGATCATCAACGCGCTGAACTCGGGCGCCGACGTGTTCATGGCGGACTTCGAGGACGCCACCTGCCCCACCTGGGAGAACGTGATCCTGGGTCAGGCCAACCTGCGCGACGCGGTGGCCGGCACGATCCGCTTCGAGGACCCGGCGCGCGGCAAGGTGTACGAGCTCGTCGACCAGCCCGCCGTCCTCATGGTGCGGCCGCGCGGCTGGCACCTGCCCGAGGCGCACCTGCTGGTGGACGGCGAACAAGCGCCAGGGGGCCTGGTCGACTTCGGCCTGTTCCTGGCGCACAACGGCAAGGCGCTGGTCGACAAGGGCACCGGCCCCTACTTCTACCTGCCCAAGCTCGAGCACCACCTCGAGGCTCGCCTGTGGAACGACGTGTTCGTCCGCGCTCAGGAGCGCCTGGGGCTGCCGGTCGGCACGATCAAGGCGACGGTCCTCATCGAGACCCTCCCCGCCGCCTTCCAGATGGACGAGATCCTCCACGAGCTGCGCGACCACTCGGCGGGCCTCAACTGCGGCCGGTGGGACTACATCTTCAGCTTCATCAAGGTGCACCGGGCCGACCCCGAGGCGGTGCTGCCCGACCGCGGGCAGGTCGGCATGCAGCAGCCGTGCATGCGGGCCTATACCCAGCTGGTGATCAAGACCTGCCACCGCCGCGGCGCGCCCGCCATGGGCGGCATGGCGGCGCAGATCCCGATCAAGGGCGACGCCGCGCGCAACGCCGCCGCGCTGGACAAGGTCCGCGCCGACAAGCTGCGCGAGGTGAAGGACGGCCACGACGGCACCTGGGTGGCCCACCCGGCGCTGGTGCCGCTCGCCCGCGAGGTGTTCGACGCGCACATGAACGGCACCAACCAGCTGGACCGCCTGCGGGAGGACGTCGCCGTGAAGGCGACCGACCTGCTGGCCGTGCCGAAGGGAACGATCACCGAGGACGGCCTGCGCCAGAACGTGCGGGTGGGCGTCCAGTACCTGGAGGCCTGGCTGCGCGGCGACGGCTGTGTGCCGCTGTATCACCTCATGGAGGACGCGGCGACCGCCGAGATCTCGCGGACGCAGGTGTGGCAGTGGCTGCGCCACGGCGCCTCCCTCGAGGACGGGCGCGCCGTCACGCGGCAGCTCTTCCAGCAGGTCCTGGACGAAGAGCTGGAGCGGGTGAAGGGCGAGGTCGGCGCCGAGCGCTACGCCGCCGGCCGCTACCGCGACGCCGCCGACATCTTCACGCGCCTCGCCACGAGCGAGGAGTGCGCCGATTTCCTGACCCTGCCTGCCTACGACCGGATCGTCGCGGAGGGCCGCTAGCCATGAACACGAGGAGGAAGGTGACCGCCATGAAGGATCGTTTCGCGGGGATCGAGCGCCCCTACACCGAGGAGGACGTGGACCGGCTGCGGGGCAGCGTCACCGTCGAGCACACCCTGGCGCGCCTGGGGGCCGAGCGCCTGTGGCAGCTCATGCAGCACGACGAGCCCGTCCGCGCCCTGGGCGCGCTGACCGGCAACCAGGCGGTGCAGCAGGTCCGGGCCGGCCTCGAGGCGATCTACTGCAGCGGCTGGCAGGTCGCGGCCGACGCCAACCTCGCGGGCGAGATGTACCCCGACCAGAGCCTGTACCCCGCCAACTCGGTCCCGCAGGTGGTGCGGCGGATCAACAACGCCCTGCGCCGGGCGGACCAGATCGACCGGGCCGAGGGCCAGCAGGGCACCCACTGGATGGCCCCCATCGTGGCCGACGCCGAGGCCGGCTTCGGCGGCCCGCTCAACGCCTTCGAGCTCATGAAGGCCATGATCGAGGCGGGCGCCGCGGGCGTGCACTTCGAGGATCAGCTGTCGAGCGAGAAGAAGTGCGGCCACCTGGGGGGCAAGGTCCTCGTGCCGACCTCGCAGTTCATCCGCACCCTGGTCGCGGCCCGGCTGGCGGCGGACGTGGAGGACGTGCCCACGATCCTGATCGCGCGCACGGACGCCAACGCGGCCACCCTCCTCACCTCGGACGTGGACGAGCGGGACCGCCGCTTCTGCACCGGTGAGCGCACGGCCGAGGGCTTCTTCCGGGTCAAGAGCGGCCTGCAGTCGGCGATCGCTCGCGGCCTCGCCTACGCGCCCTACGCCGACATGCTGTGGTGCGAGACCTCCCACCCGGACCTCGACGAGGCGCGCCAGTTCGCCGAGGCGATCCACGCCGAGTTCCCGGGCAAGCCGCTGGCCTACAACTGCTCGCCCTCGTTCAACTGGAAGCGCCACCTCGACGACACCACGATCGCCCGCTTCCAGCGCGAGCTGGGCGCCATGGGCTACACGTTCCAGTTCGTGACCCTGGCCGGCTTCCACGCCCTCAACCACTCCATGTTCGAGCTGGCGCGGGGCTACCGGACGCGCGCCATGTCGGCCTACGCCGAGCTGCAGCAGGCCGAGCTCGCCAGCGAGGCGGTGGGCTACACCGCCACCAAGCACCAGCGCGAGGTGGGCACCGGCTACTTCGACGCCGTGCGCCAGGCCCTCTCGGACGGCGACGCCTCCACCCTCGCCTACGAGGGCTCGACCGAGGCCGAGCAGTTCACCGAGGCCGAGGCGGCCTGATCGAAGGGTACGACTCCGCAGCGTCGCCCGTGTAGAGGAACCCGTCCTGTGAGGACGCGACCTGCGACGCTGCGGAGCCGTCCTCCTT
>JAWLGW010000624.1:0-4773 GCA_041690735.1 Planctomycetota bacterium | reverse complement strand
TCCGGACCCACCAGATCCTCGAGCGTCAATCGGGCCACATGGCGCGCCTGATCGACGGGCTCCTCGACGTGTCCCGGATCACCCGCGGCAAGGTGTCCCTGGAGCGGGCGCCCCTCGACCTGGCCGCCCTCCTCGAGGAGGCGATCGCGGACCTGGTCGAGGAGGCCGCGCGGCGCGGCGTGGAGCTGCGCGCGCGCGTGTCGGCCGACTCGCTGTGGGTGGTGGGCGACCGGGTGCGCCTCACGCAGGTCTTCGACAACCTGCTGAGCAACGCGCTCAAGTTCACCGACCCGCCGGGCACGGTGACCGTCCTCGCCCGGCGCGACGCGGGCGAGGCGGTGGTGGTGGTGCGCGACACCGGGATCGGGATCGCTCCCGAGGTGCGGGAGCACATCTTCGAGCCGTTTCGCCAGGCGCCGCAGGGGATCGCCCGGGCCGGCGGCGGGCTCGGGCTGGGGCTGGCGCTGACCAAGGGGCTGGTCGAGCTGCACGGCGGCCGGATCGAGGCCCACAGCGCCGGCCGGGACGCCGGCGCCGAGTTCACGGTGCGGCTGCCCCTGACCGCGCCCACGTCCGAGGCGGCTCAGGCTCCGGCCGCGGTCCCCGGGCGCGCGCTGCGGATCCTGGTGGTCGAGGACAACGAGGACAGCGGTGAGCTGCTGCGCTCCCTGCTGCAGGCGCGGGGTCACGAGGTCCTGCTGGCCGCCCGGGGCGACGCGGCCCTCGACCTCGCCCGCCGCGAGCGGCCCCAGGTGGTCCTGTGCGACCTCGGGCTGCCGGGCCTGAGCGGCTACGAGGTGGCTCGCCGGATCCGCGCTGAGCCGAGCCTGGAGGGGGTGCGGCTGATCGCCCTCACCGGGTACGGCCAGGAGGAGGACCGCCGCAAGAGCGCCGCTGCCGGGTTCGACGCGCACCTGACCAAGCCGGTGGACCTCGCCCAGATGGAGGCCGCGCTCTCTGGGTGCGGCTGAGCTGAGTGACACGCTATCCCGCCAGGCAGCGATTAGCAGTTAGCAGTTAGCCGTTAGCTCCGCGATCGCCGATCGAGAGCCTCCGGCGCGGCCTGTGATCCAACCCCGCCGTGGGTCAGCTAACCGCTAACTGCCAACTGCTACTGCCGTGCAGAAGCGTGTCCTCAGGCCGGCTGCACCCTACTTACAGACGGCTCTTGAGGCTGGTGGCCTGGAAGGTGAACTCGGCCTGCTGGTTGAGTAGCGCCCACAGGGAGTAGATCCCGACCGCCGTGTGGAGCGGCGGCAAGAACAGGTAGATCACACTCACGATCACGATCACCCACCGGGCCCAGGGGCGCAGCCGGAGGAGCCCGACCCCGCCCAGGAAGCCGGGCAGCGAGGGGAGCAGCGCCAGGGCGCCGCCGATCAGGCCGAAGCCCACCAGGAGCGCGGTGATCGTGCCCCCCACCGCCGGGTCCGCCTCGGTGGCGCTCTTGCCGAACAGCGCGGTGCCCAGGAAGTACACCGCGATCGCCGCCGTCGCGCCGACCACCTGCAGGGCGTTGAGGGCGACGTGGAGGATGCCGACGATCCGGATGTGCGTGCTCATGCGGGGTCCATGGTGGCAGGGAACTGGGGCGGTGTCACGCGCTGTGCCGGGCCACCGGCCACCGAAGCCAGCGAGGGGAGGAGCCGCTGTCGCGTGTCCTGCCGCTGAGCTCACCCTCTAGGTTCAAGGCACGAAACCGCTGAGGTCCAGAGGTCTCGCGGTGGTCCGCCCGCTGCGGTTCGTCCTCCTTGCCGCGAGGGTCGCCTGCGTTCAGCGGGTCGCGGCCAGCCAGCCGATCGGGAGGAGCTGAGGGCCGAGGGTGCTGCGGCGCTCCGCCAGGGTCTGGGGATACCGGCGGGGCTGGCCGCCGAGGATGTCGGCCAGGGTCTCGCGGCTGCGGTCGGCGCGCTGGCGGAGCAGCCGGGCCAGGGCGCGCTCGGTGGCCTGCGCCGGACCGGCGTCGCCGGCGAACAGGGCCCGGGCCTGCTGCTGGAGGGGGTGCGGCTCCAGGGCCGCCTCGCGCAGGAGGCCGACCAGGCCGGTCGCCGCCGCCGGGTGGCCGGCCTCGATCAGCGCCTCGAAGGCGTGCGGGGACACGAGCCAGGTCCCGCTCCCGCCCCGCAGCGGAGCGTCCCCCTCCTCGACGGTCACCTCGAGCTCCACGTCACCGAGGTGGAGGCGGTCGCCCGGGCTCAGCAGCGCAGCCCGGACCCTGGCGCCGCCGACCAGCGTCCCCAGGCGGCTGCCGCCGTCCCGGACCAGCAGGCGGCTGCCGAGCCGGCGCGCGATGGCGTGGCGGCGCGAGACCGAGCGGTGCGAGAGCGACAGCTGGCAGGAGTCGTCGCGCCCCAGCCACATCGAGTCGCCGCCGGTCAGGACCAGGCTGGCGGCGGCGGCTTCGCCCGCGGCGACCTCCAGGCGCAGGGTGGCGGCCGGACGCGCCGGCACCACCTGCCGCTGCGCCGAGCGGCGGGTCTGCTCCCACCAGCTCAGCCAGGCCTCCAGCTTGGGTCCCAGGTGCTGGCCCGTGAGGGCGAACAGGCGCCCCGGGACCCGGCCGCGAGCCCGGGCCGCGAGCTCCCGCGCGCGCTCGGCCAGCTGTGCGCCCTCCTCGTCGCCCAGGGCAGCGCGCAGGGCGCGCTCGTCGCGCGCCTCCTCCAGCCGGTCGGGCGCGAGCTGCGCGATCAGGGCCAGCGTCACCCGGGCGTCGCCGGCGGCCACCAGCGCCTCGAACAGCGGGTCGGGCACCTCCGCGCAGGGCGGCTCGGCCTCCTCGGAGGAGTCGCTCTCCGCCGCCGCCCGGGTCGGGTCGCGGAACTTGAGCTCGATCTCGCCCACCCGCAGCCGGTCACCGTCCTTGAGGGTGACCGGCCGCTCGACGCGCATGCCCTCCACGAAGGTCCCGAACGTGCTCCCGAGGTCGCGCACCACGAAGCCCGTCGCCTCGCGCGACAGCTCGGCGTGGCGGCGACTGACCGAGGAGGCGTCGATCCGGGCCTCGCACTCGAGCTCGCGGCCGATCGTGAACCGGGTCCCCGGCAGCAGCGGGATCCCCTTGCCGGGCCGGTCGCCCTCGCGGCGGATCAGGCAGGGGATCCGCGGCGGCTTGCCGGCGAGCACCCGCTCGAGGTCCTCCACGCAGTCCTCCATGGAGGCGTAGCGGAAGGAGCGCTCGGGCATGAGCATCTGCGCGATCACCAGCTCCATGGCCCGCGGCAGGTTGAGGGCGATCCGGCTGGGAGGCGTGTAGTCGCCGCTGGCGATCCGGCGCGCCACCTCGGCCGGGTTCTTGCCCAGGAAGGGCGGCTCGCCCACCACCAGGTGGTAGTAGGTGGCGCCCAGACCGAACACGTCCGCCCGCGCGTCGACCTCGTGGTTGCCCCACTGCTCGGGCGCCATGTACCAGGGCGTCCCCAGCCGCTGTCCGGGGCGGGTGAGGTCGCTCGCCGCCAGGTCCTTGGCCAGGCCGAAGTCGAGGACCTTGACCGCGCCGTCCGAGGTGGCGACCACGTTGGCCGGCTTGATGTCGCGGTGAATGATCCCGTGCTGGTGGACCCAAGCCAGGCCGCGGGCGACGTCGCGAACGATCCGGGTCGCCTCCTCGGGCGGCAGGTTCCACCGCTCGTCCAGCAGGCGCTCCAGCGACAGCCCCTGCACCAGCTCCATGACGATGTGCGGCCGCTCGCCCTGCCCCACCCCGAACACCCGCACCACGTTCGGGTGCTCGGGGAGCTTCTCGAGGACTCGTCCCTCGCGCTCGAAGCGCTTGAGCAGCCCGGCGTCGCGCGACAGGTGGGGCGCCAGGAACTTGAGCACCACCGGCCGCCCGTCCTCGAGGCGACGGGCCTGATAGACCGCCCCCATGCCGCCCTCGCCCAGCGGCCGCTCGATCGCGCAGCCCGACAGCTCCTGCCCGATCAGGGGGTCGTCGAGGCGCGTCTCGCCCTCGAGGTCGACCGGCGAGTCCTCCTCGGTGAGGCGCACCAGCTGATCGAGGGAGAGCATGCCCTCCTGCAGCAAGAAGCTGGGGAAGGTGCGCCCCTCACCGCGACGGTGGAAGGTGCTCAGCAGCTCGGCCGCGGTGTCGGCGCCGAGGAGGCCGCCCGCCACCAGGCGCTCGGAGAAGACCTTGCTGTCGTCGCCGACTGCGCTCATGGGACGAGCAGGCTACCTTCCAGCGCGTCCCGGTTCGACCCACGGCGCGCCCCTGTCGCCGAAATCCGCAGCGGCGGCCGCCGGCCTGGGAACTGGGAGTCGCCTCGGGCGATGCCCTACTCCTCCGCGGGAGCGCCCCAGCGCGTGGTCTTGCCCGTCGAGCGGCGGGGCGAACCGTCCGCGGCTCCCTTCCTCTCCGACGGCGGCGGATCGATGCGGGTGGTCTTGCCTCCGCGCCAGCTCGACGGTTCCTGCCCCTCGCCGGGGTGGAACACCGGGTCGGGCAACGGCGGAGGAGGCGCACCCCCGCAGTCCTCGACGGCGTCGAGGTCGTCGGCGTCGTCGAGGTCCTCCTCGAGCAAGGGCGCGACGAAGTCGATGCGCGTGGTGTCGTCGACCGGCGCCGACTCGTCGCTCACCGGCACCGGCACCTCGAGGCGAGTCTGGCCGAGGTCGGCGACGGTGCGCGGGTCACGCGGGCGCTCCTGGCCGACCGAGGCGCCGGCGGAGTCGACCGCCGGCGCAGGACCGAGCCGTACGGTGTCGCCGAGGCGACCGCCCCCGGCCGCCTCGGCCGCCTCGGCCGTCGGCGTGGTCGCCGGGGGCGTCGGCTGC
>JAWLGW010000623.1:0-4774 GCA_041690735.1 Planctomycetota bacterium | reverse complement strand
TAGTAGTTCTGCTCCACGGGCAGGACCACCGCCCGGTGGCCCACCAGGTCGAGCTCCTCTACCAGGTACTCCCGCCCGTCGTGCAGGTAGACCGCCCGGGGGTGGGCCTCCTTGTAGACCTGCGGGCGGGTCATCTCGGTGAGCACCCGGTCGGCCTGCCGATCGACCACCTTGAACCGGTCGCCGTCGGCGCTGCGGAGGCTGAAGTCGCCCGCCGGGTAGGGCGGCCCGCACCAGTGCCAGGTCCCGTACACCTCGCGCACCTCACCCGCCTCACGCAGCACGGGCAGCACCTCCCCCAGGTCGGGGAAGGTGGCGGCGTCGTCCAGGGTCAGGGGCAGCTCCGCGGCCGCCGCGCGCAGGTGCGCCAGCTGGACCGTCAGGTTGTCGGGGTCGAGGACCGCGTGCTCGGTCGACTGCCCCACCAGCCAGTCGGGGTCGCGCGCCAGCAGCTGATCGGTCGGCTCCGCCGCCAGGACCAGGATCCCGTGCGCCTGCTTCCCCCGCCGCCCGGCGCGCCCCAGCTGCTGCCAGAAGCTGGCCCGGCTGCCGGGGAAGCCGGCCTGCACGACCACCTCCAGCTGACCCACGTCCACTCCCAGCTCGAGGGCGTTCGTGGACACCACCCCCAGCAGGCGCCCCTCGAGCAGGTCGCGCTCGATCCGCCGCCGCTCCTCGGGGGTGTAGCCCCCGCGATAGGCGGCCAGCAGGTCCGCCTCGTCGTGCTCGCCATCCACCTGCTGCAGGTGATCGCGGGCCTCCTTGAGGACGACCTCGGTCTCCTTGCGGCTGCGGCAGAAGGCGATCGTCTTGTGCCGGTCCTTGATCAGGCGCGGCAGCAGGTGCGCCACCTCGCGGCCCACCGGACGGCGGGTGCCGTCGGCGTCGATCGGCGGCTGCCAGAAGTGGATCGTCTTGCCCGGCGCCGGCGAGCCGTCGTCGTCCACCACGCTGAACGGGCGCTGGCAGATCTTCTCGGCCAGCTGCCCCGGGTTGGCGATCGTGGCGGAGCTGCACAGGAACTGCGGGCGCGAGCCGTAGTGGCGGCACACCCGCAGCAGGCGCCGCATGAGGTTCGCCACGTGCGCGCCGAAGGCCCCGCGGTACACGTGGAGCTCGTCGATCACCACGTAGCGCACGTTGCGGAACAGGTGGCTGTAGCCGGGGCGCCCGTGGGCCGGGACCAGCCCTGCGTTGAGCATGTCCGGGTTGGTGAGGACCAGGTTCGCCCGCTCGCGCAGCCGCTTGCGCTCGACGGGCGGGGTGTCGCCGTCGTACACCCCCGCCTCGAGGACGTGCTCGCCGCTGGCGCGCAGGGCGCCCGCCAGGTCGAGCACCCCCCGCAGCTGATCGTGGGCCAGGGCCTTGGTGGGGTAGAGCAGCAGGACCCGCGCCGCCGGGTCCTCGAGCACCGCGGCCAGGACCGGGAGCAGGAAGCCGAGGGACTTGCCGCTGGCGGTGCCGGTGGTGATCACCACGTCCTCGCCGGCGCGCGCCCGGGCGAACATCTCCGCCTGGTGCACGTACAGCTCCTCGATCCCGCGCTCCTCGAGGCTGCGCCGCAGGGCCGGCGGGCAGTCGGCGGGGATCGGCGCCGACCGCCGCGGGCGCGGCGGCAGCTCCCGCCGGGCCACGATCCGCTCCTCGAGGGGTCCCAGCTCCACCATGGACGTGCTCCTCCCAGCCGAACACGGAAGTATCACCTCCCCCTCCGACAGCCCCGGAACGCGACAGGTGCCGGCGCGCCGTCCCGTACGCCTCCGCCCAGGGCGACAGCGGTGTCTCCCACGTCGAGGTCGCGGCCTTACCGCCACGACAGTTGAGCGCGCTCCGCACGACCGGCCTCGCAGTTGCGACGAGTTCGGGACGAAGGGAAGGAGCGAGAACCCATGAGGGACCCGGAGCGACAGGCGCAGCACCTGCAGCGGACACGAGCCGCCGCCGTGGCCGAGCGCGAGCGGCCCTCCCCGACCCGGACGGACGTGAAGCCGGCGGAGATCGAGCGCCGGGCGAAGGACCGCGGGGTGACGGTCAAGCCCGTCACCGGCGTGCGAGAGCCCGGGGTGGGCTGGCGCGCCTTCAGGTGGCCCCGGTTCCACGCCTTCCTGCTGCGGACGCGGCGGCTCCTGCTGGGCCTGGTGATCGCCAACATGGTCCTGGCGGTGCTGGGCATGGCGATCCTCGGCCCGTGGGGCTTCATTCCCGCGGCGCCCCTGGTGGTGCTGGTGCCGCTGTTCATGGTCGCCACCGACCTCGACCGGCGGGCGACCGGCGCCGGCTCCAACGAGGAGCTGGAGCAGATGACCGACGAGGAGGCGGTGCAGCGCCCCGAGGAGCGCTCCACCGGGACGGTGATCGCCGACGCGATCGAGCGCGAGGACTCCTACACCCCTGGCGAGTCCCGCAAGATCGCGATCGGGCTGGTCCTGTTCGCCGGCGCCATGGCGATCGTGGCCTTCGTGGGCGGCCTGGTGTTCGGTCGGCCGCTGCTCGGCTTCGGGGCGCTGTTCATCTTCGGCTACGTGGCGCTGCTCGGCACGGTCATCGGCTTCGCCAGCATGCACGAGATGTACGAGGAGGAGCACGGCCTCCAGGACAAGCAGTACAAGAAGCAGTAGCCGCCCGCCCGGGGGAGGCCGGGGTGGGGTAGGCTCGCGCCAGCCCATGTCTCGCGCCCGCCCCTTCGCTCGCCGGTCACCGTTGCTGTCGCTGTGGGCCGAGCTGCGGGCGTGCGCGGCGGACGCGCTGCGGGGCCGCGTCGCCGAGGCCGCCCTGGACGAGGCCGCACGCGCCCTGGCGGGGCGGATCCTGGTGGCGCACGCGGCGGCGGAGCGGGCAGGGGAGGAGCGATCGCGCGGGGCCGCGAGCGAGCGAGAGCTGGCGCGAATCTGGCGGCGCCGGCTGGAGGGCGTGGCGGAGTGGCTGCCGGGAGGTCCGCTGGGGGACGTCGCGCCGGCGTCGCTCGATCGCGCCGCGCTGGCGCGGGCTGGGCACCTCGCCGCGGTCGCGGAGGCGCCGGAGGGGTGGGGCCGCACGCTCCCTGCGCTCCACGCCCACTCCTGGGAGGCGGCGCCCGCCGCCGGCGCGACCGCCACCCCGGCGCCGCTGGCGCGCGCGCTGGTGGAGGCGGCCCTGGCGCGCAGGCTCGCGCACCCGGGGGCGTCGCCGGGGGAGCTGACGCTCCTCGACCCCGCCTGCGGACCGGGGGCGCTGCTGGTGGCGGCGTTCGACGCCCTGCTCGCGCGGGCCGTGGGCGCCGCCGACCGCCCGAGCGCGGCGGCCGCCGAGGCGGCGGCGGACCTGGTCACGCGGCGCCTGCGCGGCGTCGACATCGACCCGGGCGCCATCGAGAGCGCCCGGCTGGCGCTGGCGCTCCGCTGCCTGGAGGTGACGCCTCGTGGTCGCGAGCCCGGCCGGGCGGATCCCGCGGCGGGGCTGCGGCGCGGCAACTTCCTGCTCTCCCCCGCCATGCTCCCGCCCCACGTGGCGCCGAGCGAGCGAACGCGCCTGGCCGCCTGGGATCCCGACGGCGCGCACGGGTGGGGACCCTGCGACGTCGTAGTGGGCAACCCGCCCTACGTGTTCGGCGAGCACCTGTCACCGGTCGAGAAGGCGGCCTACCGGTCCCACTACCCGGCCCTCGGCGCGCTGCCGCAGCCCGATCGCTTCGCGCTGTTCTACGAGCGGAGCGTGGAGCGGTTCCTCGCCCCCGGCGGCGTGCACGCCTTCCTGGTGCCGGACGCGCTGCTGGCGCGCGATGGGCACGCGCCGCTGCGGCGGTACCTGCGCAGCGCCCTGCGGGTGGAGCTGCTCGCCCACCTGGGGCAGGTGTTCGCTGGCGCGCGGGGACGCGCCGTCGGGGTCTCGGCGGCGGCGGTGATCGCGCGGCGTCGCGGGCCGGCCGCCAGCGATCCTCCCGTGGCGGTGGCTCGCTGGAGCGGGGGCGCGTTGGAGGCGGTGCGTCGGGTGGCGGCGCGGGACCTGATCCCGCGCGATGGCGAGCCGTGGCCGGTGCACGCCCCGGCGGGATGGTTCGGCGCACAGGGGCTGCGAGCGCGCCTGGAGCGCAGCGGGCGCACCGTGGGCGACCTGCTCCTCCCTGGCGCGGCCGGGCTGTCCCGGGGGGAGGAGCTGGGGAAGCGCGACCTGCCCGCGCGAGAGGCCGCGCCCGCCGGCTGGATCCCGATTCACGTGGGCGCGGACGTCCATCGCCACCGCTGCGGGTCCCCCAGCCGCGCCGTGGCGCCCGGTCGCCTGCGCAAGCGCGCCGACCTGTATGCGGGGCCCAAGCTGCTGGTGGTCAAGACCGGCGCGGGCCTGGTGGCGGCGCCCTGTCGCGCGGATCACCCGGCGCTGCAGTCGCTGTACCTCCTCCACCTCGACCCCGCCTGCGGTCTGGACGAGGACGCGGCGGCGGGCCTGCTGTGCAGCGCGCTGCTCACGGCGTACGCGTACTGCCGCTGGACGTCCGGCAAGCGCCTCCAGCCCCAGCTGACGATCGGCGCCGTGCGCGCCCTGCCGGCGCCCCCGGGGGACGCCAGGGAGGGGCTACGCGCGGTGGGCGAGCAGGTGCGGGCGCTGCGAGGGCTCTTCCCCGCGGGTGGGCGCGCGATCGCTCGGCGCGAGCGCGCGATCGACGAGGCGGTGGCGGAGGCCTTCGGGCTCGACCTCGCGGAGTGGACGCCGCTGCTGGAGGAGGCGCTCTCCCCGTTGCCCACCTCGCAGCGCCCGCGCTGGGTCTGCTAAACGGCAGGTCACGATCATGAGCGGTCGC
>JAWLGW010000622.1:0-4787 GCA_041690735.1 Planctomycetota bacterium | reverse complement strand
CCCGCTGGAGGCGGCCTCGACGTCGAAGTTCTCGCCGAAGCGGGCGTCCCCCTCCTCGACCGCCTCGCGGACCCGCTTGGAGGGGTCCTGGCGGGCGCGGGTGATCAGCTCGGCCAGGGGCCGACGGTGCTCGAGCTTGGGGTCGAACAGGTCGAGCAGCGCCTGCACCAGCCGGCGGCGGATCTCCGGGTCCTGGTCCTCGTACAGCACGCGCAGGAGCTGGAGCGAGCGGCCGTTGACCTTCACGAACCGCAGCGAGCGGACGAGCGTCCAGCGCAGCTCCGGGGTTCCGGCGCGCAGCCAGGCGCGCAGGGTGGGGAGGAGGGCGTCGAAGTGGTCCGCCAGCAGGTGCTCGAACACGCCGGCGGCGGCCGCCGAGCGGACCGACTCGTCCCTGGCGCTGCCCATGGTCCGGGCCACCTCCAGCACCGGCCGGGGGTCGCGCTCGTACAGGTCGAGCAGGGTGGAGGCGGCGGCCCAGTGGACGTCGGCCTCGAGGTCGGTGGCGAGGCCCTCGAGCAGCGGCAGCACCTTGGGCAGCTGCTCCACGTCCACCGCCCGCAGGTGCCGCGCGACCAGGGCCCGCACCACCGGGTCCTCGTCCTTCGTCCACCGCTTGCACAGGTCGAGGTGCTGCTCCACGTCCTCGGCCAGCAGGTCGATCGCCAGGCGGCGCACCGCCTCGTCCTTGTCGACGATCAGCTTCTTGAGGGCCCGTGTGCAGCGGTCACGGTGCTCCGCGGAAGCGACCGGCAGCGCCCCCGTGGCGAGCCACCGCAGCCGCCCGCTGGTCGACTTGAACCAGGCCTGCAGCAGGGGGAAGAACGCCTCGGGCTGCTCGTCCCACGCCTGCTTGAGCGCCACCCGGGTCGACTCGCGCAGCCGCTCGTACTGCTCCGCCGAGGCGCGGGTCACCTGCGCCTCGACGAGCTTGAGGTGCTCCTTGGGCGATCCGCTCAGCCAGCGGGCCAGCGTGGCGATATCGGCCGGGATCGTGGCCTTGGTACGGGTCAACGCCGGTCCCTCCTCATCAGCCGCGGACGCCAGCCCGCGTCAGGTGCTGCACCGCGTCCTCGAACAACCGCAGGCCGGCCGACGGTCCCGAGGCGCCCGCCCCCAGGCCGCGCGTCCAGCCGGGCCGGTGCCAGGGCGCCACGTTGCGCTCCGGGTGCGGCATGAGCCCCAGGATACGCCCGGTGGGGTCGATCAGGCCGGCCAGGTCGTCCTCGGAGCCGGCGGGGTTGGCCGGGTAGCCTGCGGGGCGCTCACCGGCCGCGCCGGCCACCCCCGCTGCGCCGTCGGTGGGGCGCAGGTAGCGCAGGGCCCGCTGCTCCTCGGGGACCTGACCCTCGAGGACCAGGCGACCCTCGGCGTGCGCCACCGGCAGGTCCAGCACGTCGCCGGCGCGCAGCCAGGGGGAGCGGTCGGTGGTGACCTCGACCCGCGTCCAGCGCGCCTCGAACCGCCCCGAGGCGTTGCCGGCCAGCGTCGCCAGCCCCTCGCCCCCTGGCAGCAGGCCCGCCCGCACGAGCACCTGGAAGCCGTTGCACACCCCGATCACCAGCCCGCCGCGATCGACCAGGCGGGCGACGGCCTCCTTGAGGCGGCGCTCCAGCAGCACGCCCAGGATCCGGCCGGCGCCGAGGTCGTCGCCGTAGGTGAACCCACCAGGGATCGCCAGCAGGTCGACGTCGTCGAGGGCTCGGGCTGGATCCCGCTCCAGGAGGCGGTTGACGTGGACCCGCTGGGCGGCGGCCCCCGCCCGCTCCAGGGCGTGGGCCGTCTCCTGGTCGCAGTTGGAGCCGGCGGCGCGCAGGACCAGGGCCCGGGGAGCGCCGCTCACTTGGCCAGCTCCTGCGGCCGGCGCACCTCGCTGTGCACCGCGAACCGCTCGTCGTCGCGCTCGGGGAAGTCGAGGCGGTGGTGCGCCCCGCGGCTCTCCTCGCGCCAGGAGGCCGCCTCGGCCATGAGGGTGGCGACGGTCAGCATGTTCTGCAGCTCCCAGCCGCGCGGGCCGGCGAACACCTCGTCCAGCACGTAGCTGGACCAGAAGCGCAGCTTCTCGAGGGCCTCGCGCAGGGCGGGCCCGTCCCGCTCGATCGCCAGGTGGCGCCAGGTCTCGGCGCGCAGGGAGGCGACCATGTCGTCGATGTCGATCTCGACCCGGCGGTCGGGCTCGACCTCGCTGTGCTCCAGGGGCAGCCGCGCCACCCCGCCCAGCGACTCCTCCGCCAGGGTCGCGGCGCGCGCGCCGGCGCGTGAGCCGTACACCAGCCCCTCCAGCAGGGAGTTCGAGCCCAGGCGGTTCGCCCCGTGGAGCCCCGAGCAGGAGACCTCGCCCACCGCGAACAGGCGGGGGATCGCGGTGGCGCCGTGGTCGTCCACCGCCACGCCCCCGATCGTGTAGTGGGCGCTGGGGCGGATCGGGATCCGGTCCTTGGTGAAGTCGAGGCCGTAGCTGCGGCAGATCCGGTCGATCCCGGGGAAGCGCACCCGCAGCGTGTCGGCGTCGAGGTGGGCCAGGGACAGGTACACCGCGCTCACGCCCGGCTCGCGCAGGCGGCGGACGATCGCCCGCGCCACCACGTCCCGCGGCGCCAGCTCGGCCATGGGGTGCAGGTCGGGCATGAACCGCTGCCCGGTGGAGTCGACCAGGTGCGCGCCCTCGCCCCGCAGCGCCTCGGTGAGCAGGTGACGGGAGGCGCCGGCCACGTACAGCGTGGTCGGATGGAACTGCATGAACTCGAGGTCGCGCAGGGTCGCCCCGGCCCGGTAGGCCATGGCGAGCCCGTCGCCGGTGGCGACCGCGGGGTTGGTGGTCTCGCGGAACACGCGGCCCGCCCCGCCGGCGGCCAGGACCGTGGCCCGAGCGGCCACCAGCTGCATGCCCTGGTTGTGGTCCCACAGGAGCGCGCCGTTGCAGGCCCCGTGGGCGGTGATGAGGTCGATGGCGAAGGCGTGCTCCAGGAAGCGGATCCGGGGGTGGGCCCGCGCCCGCTCCAGCAGCACCCGCTCGATCTCCTGCCCGGTGGCGTCGCCGGTGGCGTGCAGGATCCGCTTGGCCGAGTGGCCGCCCTCCTGAGTGAGGGCGATCGATCCATCGGCGCTCTGGTCGAAGCGGGCCCCGATCGCGATCAGGCGCTGCACCGCCTCGGTGGCCTCGGTGACCACCAGCCGGACCACCTCGGGGTCGCACAGCCCGACGCCGGCCACCAGCGTGTCCTCGGCGTGACGCTCGTAGCTGTCCTCGCCGCCGCTCGGCTGCAGGACCGCCGCGATCCCCCCCTGGGCGTAGAAGGTGTTCGACTCCTGGGCCGCCGCCTTGGTGGCGATCAGCACGGTGGCCGACTCGGCCGCCCGCAGCGCCGCCGACAGCCCCGCGACGCCGCTCCCCAGCACGAGGACGTCGGACCACCGCAGGGGCAGGGCGCTGGTGTCGAACCGCGTCAGGTAGCGGCGGCAGGCGATGCCATCCATGAGGGGCGGATCCTACGTGGGGGGTAGAAGGGTGTCCATGCTACCCGGCGGGGAGGAAGCGGGATGAAGAAGGGAGCAGCAGTCTTGCGTGCCCGTGCCCGTGCCCGTGCCCGTGCCCGACGCCTTCGAGAATGGGCACGGCACGGGGCACGGGCGCCCTCGCTCACCCCACCCCGTGCACCGTCAGCACCAGCGACAAGGTCAGCCCGTTGTGCAGGGCGTGGGCGGTGATCGGGGCCGCCAGGCTGCCGGTGGGCGAGCCGAGGCGGAGGAGGGCGAACAGCGACCCCAGGGCCAGCATGGGCAGCAGGCTGGCGAACCCCTCGTGCACCACCGCGAACACCAGCGCCGACAGGACGACCGCGCCGGCGGCGCCCAGCGGGCGCAGGAAGGCGTGCAGGGCGAAGCCGCGGTACACCAGCTCCTCGATCAGGGGCGCCAGGACGACCGCCTGCAGCAGCACCAGCAGCGCCAGCGCGGCGCTGCCCTGCTGCTCGAGGGCCCGCACCAGGGCGTGGCTCTCGGTGGGCACGCCCAGCCGCTCGCCGATCGCCTGGGTGAGGATGAGCGCCCCCACGAACACGGGGAGGAAGGCGAAGTAGCCGGCGGCGCCCCGCCCGACCTCCCGGAGCAGCCCCTCGCGCCGCGCGCCGAACACCGCCAGCGCCCGGGGGGACAGGGCCCGGGTGACGAGCAGCAGCAGCGCCAGGGTCACCAGCGCCCCCACCACCTGCCGCACCGACAGCTCGACCCACGAGGGCGCCTCGACGCGGGCGACGAAGCCCTCCGCCTCGATCCGGTCCCCCGCCCACAGCTCGACGGGCGCGCCGGCGCGCAGCGGCTCGTCGTGCACGCGCACCGGCACCGTGCCGCTGGTGATCCCCGCCACCTCGACCTTCCCCCGGCCGAGCTGCCAGGAGAGGCGCAGCGTCCAGGGCTCGGTCGGCGGCTCGGCCGGGAGGTGGCCCGACTCCTGCGCCGCCTCGGCAGGGATCACCGGCGCGAGCCCGTCGGCGCGGGGCTCGAGCACCAGGCCCCGTAGCCGCGACACCTCGATCGCGTCGCCCGCGTCGGTGACCAGGCGGGGCGCCTCGAGGCCCACGATCCCCACCGCCGGCAGCACCGCGGCGGCGCCGAACGCCACCAGGAAGGCGCCCAGGTTGGCGCCGGGGCGGGCGGGCCGAGGCCGCGCCAGGCCGCGCCGCACCTCGGCGAGCAGGCGCGGACCGAAGGCCAGGCCCGCTCCCAGAGAGGCGACCACCACCAGCAGGGCGGCCACCGCCACACCGCGTCCGCCGCCTGCGGCCCAC
>JAWLGW010000621.1:0-4795 GCA_041690735.1 Planctomycetota bacterium | reverse complement strand
GCACCGCCAGGCCCTTGGCCCGCTCGGCGAGTGAGGCGCGGGTCTGCTCCTCGAGCTCCGCGTCCGCCTCCCACAGGCGCTGCGCGACGTTGTAGTAGGGCGCGTCGGGGATCGGGCGCGGCGGCTTCTCCGAGGTGAGGACGTGGATGACGGTCAGCTTGGCCTCGAGCCGCTGCGCCAGGTCGGCGGCGGGGGCCAGGGCGACGTCGGCCAGGTCCGAGAAGTCGGTGGTGACCAGGATGTGCTTCACGGCTCGTCGCCTCCTGTGCGGGTCGGGTTCGACTCGGGCTGCTCGCTCGTCGCGTCTTCGTCCGCCTCGGCCGGGGCGGCCTCGTCCTCGGGCTCCTCGACCGGATGCGGACGACGCCACAGGGACAGGCCGATCGTGACGGCGAGCACGCCGCAGATCACGATCAGGGAGGTGGTGATGTCGATCTTGAAGGCCTCCTCGGACCACTGGGGCCCGCCGGCCCAGGCGACCACGGCCGGGATGAACGGCAGGCACATCTTCACGCCGATGAAGGCCAGGACCAGCGACAGGCCGTAGTTGAGGTAGCGCAGCTGCTGGATGGCCCCGGCGATGGCGAAGAACAGGGCGCGCAGGCCCAGGATCGCGAAGATGTTCGAGGTGAACACGATGAACGGGTCTTGCGTGACGCCGAAGATCGCCGGCACCGAGTCGACCGCGAACACCACGTCCGAGGCCTCGATCGCCAGCACCACCAGGAACAGGCGGGTGAACACGGTCTTGCCGTCCACCTTCACCATGAAGTGCTCTTCGTGGTAGGCGTCGCTGAGCGGCAGCTTCCGCTGCAGCAGCCGGATCACCCAGCTCTCGGAGGGGTCCGCGTCGTCGTCGGCGAACACCAGCTTGATGCCGGTGTAGATCAGGAAGGCGCCGAAGAACGCCATGATCCAGTGGAAGTTGTGGATCAGGGCGGCGCCCGCCAGGATCATGACGGCGCGCATGATCATGGCGCCCACGATGCCCCACACCAGGGCCCGGTGCTGCAGGGCGACCGGCGTCTTGAAGTAGCCGAAGATCAGCACGAACACGAACAGGTTGTCGACGCTGAGGCTCTTCTCGAGCAGGTAGCCGGCCAGGAACTCCTCGGCCGGGTTGCGGCCGAACCAGTGCCACAGGCCCAGGGCGAACAGCAGCGCCGCCACGATCCACACCGCGCACCAGGTGAGGGCGGCGCGCATGCCGAGGGAGCGCTTGCCGAGGTTGAGGTCGATCGCCGTGGCGACCAGGACGAACGCCACGAACGCGAGCCACATCCAGGGGTTCGAGATGGAGTCGGGGAGCGCTTTGGCGAACAGGAGCGGCATGCGTCCGTCCAGAGGCTGGGCGAGGATCGCCCTAAACTACCTCGCCACGGTCGAGGGGGCGAGCGCTGGAGGCGATTTGGATTTTTCGGACTGCCCTGCATTTAGGAGCGAGGGGGCGCCGACATCGCTCTTGGGCGGGCACGGCGCCCGCGCACCCGACTCCCCCCGCGGTGTCGGGCGCCGTGCAGGCCCGCTCTTGCCCTCGCGAGCGGCGACCGCCCCGGTGTCGCGTTTGTCGACACACGAAGGTTTGGGGAGCAGAGGTAACGGAGCGAGGTCGGGATCGTCTGAGGTGCGGGAGGGGGGTCCCGCCGTGGAGACGATTCGAATCTCGCGCGATGCACTGGCCGGCGCCGCGGCGGCGGTGCAGCTGTCGCGGCTGCCTGGACACGACCCGCAGGCCTGGGCGCAAGAGGCGTCGGCCCTGCTGCAGTGGGCCGTGCCGCACGCTCTGTTGACCGTGGTCGAGCTCCCGAGCGAGGAGGCCGCGCGCGTCGAGCTGACGCCGGCCATGATCCTCGCCCCGAGCGGAGCCCGGGTGGTGCGTGGGCGCGCGCCCGAGGGCGCCGCGCCGGGCGCCCTCGGCCTGCACGAGGCGGTGCTCGTGCCCGCGGGTGGCCTGCGCGTCTACTCGCTGTGGCGCGACCACCGGCCCTTCGACGCGGGCGAGCGCGCCGTGTGGGCCGAGGTGGTGGTCACCCGCGATCAGCAGCGACGCCGCGGCGCCTGCACCCCCGACGAGCGCCTGGCGCGCCTGGCGGCGGAGACCGCGCTGTCGAGGCAGCAGCACAACGTGGCGCGACGCGCCGTGGCAGGGCACAGCAACGAGGCCATCGCCGCCGCGCTGGGGGTCTCGATCGAGACGGTCAAGACGCACCTGGCGGCGGTGTACGCCAAGACCGGGCTGCGGGGACGCAAGCAGCTCACGGCCTACGCCTTCGGCGCGGCCGGGGTGGGCGCCGCAGCCGACCCGCCGGCGCGCCCCTCCGCGGCGACGGGGGCGATCGGGGAGGCCCGGACGAGGGGAGGCCGGCGTGCCCCCGAACTGGTCGCGTAGCGGCCTCGCCGCCGTGTGCCAGGCCCTGCGCGCCGCGGGGGCGGCCGAGGGGCTGGCGGCGCGGTTCGGCGCGGTGGCGGAGGCGCTGAAGCCGGCCCTGGGCGGCGGGAGGCTGCACGCCTGCTTGCTCGATCGAGGCCGCGGCGGGGTGCGGGTGGTGCCGCTGTCAGCGTGGTGCGCGGCCCGCGGCGAGCGGGCGAGCGACCTCGCCCTGGGCTGGAGTCGGGGCGTCCCGCTGCTCGACACTGCCCGAGGGCAGCCGGGCGTCACGGCGGTCGGGCCCGAGGAGGTCGCGGTGTGCGACCGCCTCCTGCCCGGGCGGCTCCTCGCGCTCCGGATGGCCTGGTCGGGCGTGGAGCGGCCGCCGACCGCGCTCGCCGCGCAGGTGCTGGAGGCGCTGCTCGAGCCGCTGGGCGTGCTGGTGCGTGGCGCGCTGCTGGCCGAGTCGCTCCGCCGGTGGCGGGAGGAGCTGCTGGACGGCGAGCCGGGCGAGGCGGGGACCTTCCTGTTCACTCCGCGGGGCGAGCGGCTCGGCTCCACCCGGGGCGGCGAGCGGCTGCTGGCCGCGGTGGACATGTCCACCGCTGAGCTCGCCGACCTGCTGGTGAGCCTCGCCGCCACGGTGGGCCGCGGCGGCGACGAACCGGCGGGGCTCGACGAGAGCCATCGGGTGCTCCCGCTGCGCGGCGGCGGACAGCTGCAGGCGATCTTCCGCCGCCTGGAGGGGGAGCCGCCGCGGGTCCTGCTGTTGCTGCAGGGCGCGCCCGTCGAGCCGCCGCCCCAGTTGCTCGAGCGGCTAGGCGAGCTCGAGGCCCTGATCGCCGTGCACGCGGCGCAGGGGCTGTCGAACCGCCAGATCGGGGTCGAGCTGGGCCTGAGCCCCGACAGCGTGAAGCGGCACCTGGGGCGGGTGTACCGCAAGCTCGACGTGAGCGGCCGCCTCCAGCTGCCCGAGGCGTTGCTGGCTCCCTGATTGGATGGGAGCCGCAGGGGGTCAGGGGGAGCCGCGGGGGCTGTCGCTGCCATGCTGCTCCTTGCCAAGAGCCTCGCTCAGCGCAGAGTCACAGACGCGCAGGGAGCGCTCACATGGGGAGATGTGGCCGCTCCGGCGGGCCTACGTGGATCCCGCCCAGCGAAGGCGCGTCGGCCTGGCGAGGGGCTCAGCACTCCTCGCCACCCATGCGCTCCTCTTGCGCGAAGGCTTGAAGAGAAGCGAGCACCCCGCGCGAGCAAAACGCGATGTCGCTGGGGGGGGATCCACGAGCTGTTGCGAGCGACTCCGTCTCTTCATGTGAGCGCTCTCTGGGCCTCTGTGACTCTGCGCTGAATGAAGCTCTTGGCGAGGAGCAGCACAGGAGCGACAGCTTCGAGGTGCGGCCGTCGGGCGAAGTGCGCGCTCCTGCGGCTCTCCCTCGCTCCCTGCGGCTCGCACACGTGGGTTGCCCCGGGGTGGGCGCCCGCCGACGATGACGGCATGAACGCCCCCCTGGACGGCTCGGCCCGCTCCGGCGCGCCGCCCGCTCCCAACACCGCCCTCATGCGACGGCTCGCTCCCCTGCGGCGGCTGTACAGCTGGGCCTTCGACGCCAGTGTGGTAGGTCTGGAGCGGATCCCCTCGGGGCCCGCGCTGCTGGTGGGCAACCACAGCGGCGGGCTGGTGTCGCCCGAGACGGTGCTGTTCGTCCTCACCTGGTACGAGCGCACCGCCTATCGGGAGCCGCTGGCGCTGCTGGGGCATGACGTGCTCTTCCGGGTCCCGGGCGTGGCCTCGATCGCCCGGGCGGTGGGCGGGATCCCCGCTGGGCCGACCGGCGCAGCGGCCGTGCTGCGGGCGGGCGGCAAGGCCCTGGTCTTTCCTGGCGGCGACCACGAGGCGTTCCGGCCCTCGGCGGACCGCGACCTGATCGACTTCAACGGGCGACGGGGCTTCGTGCGCCTGGCCCTGCGCAGCGGGGTGCCGATCGTCCCGGTGGTGTGCGCGGGCGCCCACGACGTGTTCCGGGTGCTGGCGCGGGGCGACGGGCTGGCGCAGCGGCTGCGCGTCGACCGGTGGCTGCGGGTCAAGGTGGTGCCGCTGACCTTCGCCCTCCCCTTCGGGCTGGTCCTGGGGCCGCCGACGCCGTTCCTGCCCCTGCCGGCCAAGGTCCGGCTGGAGGTCCTCGAGCCGCTGCGGCTCGAGGGGGACCCGGACGACCCCGACGTCTGGGATGCCGGGTATCGCGAGGTCACCGGGCGGATGCAGGCCGCCCTCACCCGCCTGGCCCGCGGCCTGCCGGGTCGACCGCGGTAGCGCCGTCGCTGCGCCGAGACGGACCGTCTGCGCCGGCCTGGAGCAGTCGCGGGAGCCCGATCACGAGGCTGACGGCGGTTACGCCGGGCCTGAGCCTTGCGGTCGGCTGCTGCACC
>JAWLGW010000620.1:0-4800 GCA_041690735.1 Planctomycetota bacterium | reverse complement strand
AGACCTTCATGGACTTCGGCGGCGACGAGGAGGAAGAGGAGGAGGAGGAGGAGGCAGGCGACTTCCGGGACGCGAAGACCTTCATGGACTTCGGCGGCGACGAGGAGGAGGAGGAGGACGCCTCGCCGCAGACCTTCATGGACCTCGGCGGCGACTCCGACTTCAACGCCAGCGCCACCCGCGTCGAGCGCAAGGGACCCACGGGGTCGCCCCAGGGCTCGCCGGGGGCCAGCGGCCGCAAGAAGACCTTCCTCGAGCAGACCGACTTCGACGTCGCCTCGGGGCAGACGTTCATGGACGTGGGCGGCGGCGAGGAGACCAGCGACGGGATCAGCTCCTCGGGGGTGCGCAGCGGGGACACCCGCTCGGGCGACGACGACGGCACCTTCATGGACCTCGGCAGCGCGGCCGGCAGCAAGACCGACTACGGCAGCAAGACCGACGCCGGCAGCGGGTCACGCTCGGGCACCGGCTCGTCCTCGGGGACCTCGTCGACCTCGGTCGGCAGCCAGACCGCCGCCGAGACCGGCGCGGGCGGCAAGAAGAAGAAGAAGAAGAAGAAGAAGGAGGCGGAGGACGCCTACTCGCACCCGCTGGTCGGCAAGGTGATCGGCGGCTGCCGGATCGTGAAGAAGCTGGGCGAGGGCGGCATGGGCGCCGTGTTCCTGGCCGAGCACACCCGCCTCAAGCGCCAGTCGGTGATCAAGGTCATTCCGGCGCACCTCTCCAGCAACAAGCAGCTGATCGCCCGCTTCCAGCGCGAGGCGCAGGCCGCGGCGGTGATCCAGCACCCCAACGTCGTCAACGTGTTCAACGTCGGCGAGGAGAACGGGGTCCACTACATCGAAATGGAGTTCGTCGACGGCGACGGACTCGACGCGCGGATGAAGAAGAAGAAGATCCTCGCGCAGATGGAGGCGGTGCGGATCATCAAGGAGGCCTGCAAGGGCCTCAACGAGGCGCACAAGCACGGGATCGTCCACCGCGACATCAAGCCCGACAACATCATGCTGACCCGCAAGGGGCAGGTGAAGATCGCCGACTTCGGCCTGGCGCGCGCCTCCTCGGGGGACGCCGAGCTGACCAAGGTGGGCCAGATCCTGGGCACGCCGGCCTACATGTCGCCCGAGCAGTGCCAGGGCAAGCCCACCGACTCCCGCTGCGACATCTACTCGCTGGGCGCCACCTTCTACGCCATGGTCACGGGCAAGCGCCCCTTCACCGGCTCCTCGGTGATGGAGATCATGCAGAAGCACATCGACGAGCAGCCGATCTCGCCGCGCGAGTACAACCCGGACCTCTCGGTGCAGGTGGCCAAGATCATCCTGCAAATGATGGCCAAGAAGCCGGAGGACCGCTTCCAGACCGGCGAGGAGATCGTCGAGGCCCTCGATCAGTTCCTCAAGGAGGAGGGCACCGAGCACCTCGAGAAGATCCAGAAGGCGATCGGCGAGCGGTTCACGATCATCAAGAAGCTCGGCCAGGGCGGCATGGGCGCCGTGTACTCGGCCAAGGCGAACGTCGACGCCGACAAGTTCAAGTCCGGCGAGGTGGTGGCGGTCAAGGTGCTCACGCAGGACGTGAGCCAGGAGGACGTCGAGCGGTTCCGCCTCGAGGCCGAGCTGGCCCAGAAGGTGGACCACAAGGCGATCGTCTCGGTGCTGGAGTACAAGATCTCCAAGGAGATCAACTACATCGTCATGGAGTTCGTCGAGGGCGAGAGCGTCCGCGACATCCTCCGCGACAAGAAGCTCCTGCCCGAGAAGGAGGTGATCCGGATCGTGCGCGCGGCGGCCTTCGGCCTCAACGCCGCCCACGACAAGGGGATCGTCCACCGCGACATCAAGCCCGACAACATCATGGTGACCAAGGACGGCCGGGTGAAGCTGGCCGACTTCGGCGTCGCCAAGAGCAACGACGGCCAGAGCGAGCTGACCCAGGCGGGCTTCCTGGTGGGCACGCCCCACTACATGTCGCCCGAGCAGTGCAGCGGCGAGGCGGGGGTCGAGGTCTCCAATCGGGCGGACATCTACTCGCTCGGCGCCACGATGTACTTCATGGTCACCGGCGAGAAGCCGTTCGAGGGGGACACGCAGCCCACGATCCTGCTCCAGCACATGAAGAAGCCGGCCCGCCCGCCGAACGAGGTGAACGACCAGGTCTCCGAGGGCCTGAGCAACGTGATCCTCAACATGATGGCCAAGCGGCCCGAGAAGCGGTACGGGTCGCTCACCGAGGTGATCGCCGAGCTGGAGAAGGTCGAGAAGGGCGGCGTCCCCAAGAAGCGGCGCGGGATCGAGGTCCCCTTCGGCGAGAGCACCGCCGGCACCAAGACCGTCGGCATCCTGCTGGCCGTGGCGGCCATGGTGCTGATCGGCTTCGGGCTGTTCCTCAACTGGTACCAGTCGACCGAGGACGAGCGGCGCCGCGAGAACAGCCGCGTCGCCATGAGCGACCTGTGGGGGGAGGGGACGCCCGCCGTCGAGGAGCTGGCGGCCCAGCACCAGTACCAGCAGGCCTTCACCCGCCTGGAGGCCCTGCAGAACCAGGTCCGCTCGGCGGACGCCACCGCCACCAAGGAGGTGTACGCGGCCGAGAAGTACGAGGACCTGGTGGCCTCGCAGCGGGACCGCCTGGAGAAGGCCCGCGCCGCCCGTGACGCCCGAGTGGCCACGATCAAGCAGGACGCCGAGCGCGCCTTGGCTACCCTCGACGCCAGCCTGCAGACCTTCCGCCAGGAGCTGGCGGCGGAGGTGGCCCGCGCCAACGAGGCGGACCAGCGCTCCACCACCACGATCCGGGCGCTGCTCGACCTGCGCCAGGTCAAGGCCCGCCCCGTGATCCGCCTGCGCGAGGCGTTGATCCCCCTGCTGTCGCTCGAGCTCGACCCCGAGCAGCGGTACGGCGACAGCGACCAGCGCGGCTGGGCCCGCCGTCAGCGCGAGCAGGCGGAGGGCAAGGTGGACGCCGCCGGCAGCGCCATGCTGAGCGCGGTGTGGAACGACCTGGTGGAGAAGGAGTACGTCAGCCGCGAGGTGCAGTACTACCTCGACGCCGGGCGGCAGATCGGCACCTTCCTCACCGAGCACTTCCCGCCCGAGGTCGTGGTCGACCCCGACCGCGACTGGAAGACCACCTTGCCGGTGGCGCGCACGGCGCAGGAGCGCGCCGAGCAGATCAGGGGGTGGGAGAAGGAGCAGGTCGGGCACGAGGCCCAGCGCCTCATGCGCGACCGCTTCTACGAGGCGGAGCTGGAGCTGGCCAAGCAGCTGGCGCAGGCGCGAGACGCGGGCGCGGAGGGGCTGTACCAGACCCTGGAGTTCGTGGAGCTGATCCGGGCCTATGAGTCGGTGCTGGCCGCCGAGCAGGACGCCAAGGAGCCTCCGCCCATGGGCGCCGCCCTGGTCCACCGCCGGCCGGCCCGGGATCGGATCGACGACCTGCGCCGCCGGCGCAGCGACCTCGTGACGCACCTGCGCGAGAACCTGCGCAAGCAGGCGGCGGAGATGGCGGAGCAGGGCCTCTACAAGGACGCCCTGCAGCGGCTGGAGGAGCAGAAGGAGACGATCCCCCGGGTGTTCGCCGACAGCGACACCGCCAACCGGCAGAAGGTCCGCGACGACATCGAGCAGCAGATCGCCGAGACCCGCCGGACCCTGGCCGAGGTGTGGAACCGGGAGAAGGCGTCCGTCGAGCAGCTGGCCTGGGTGGAGCGGGACTTCCTCGGCGCCGACCGGCGCTACGCCGAGATCGAGCGGGACCCCCAGAAGGACCTGGTCCTGCCGGGCGAGGAGGAGTCGATCCAGGAGGAGGCCAAGGCCCTGCGGGCGCGCTTCCAGACCAACCTGGCGATCCTCGACCCGGCCCACACGGCGCGGGTCCACGCCGGCACCTACCCGGTGGGCGACGACGAGGGCTACCCGATCGAGCGCCCCCGCCACCTCGTGGAGGTCGAGCGGGACCTGCTGATCGACAAGCTCGAGGTCCGGGTGGTGGAGTACCTCGAGTTCCTGGCCACCACCATCCCCGACGGCAAGCCGGTGTCACAGCTCGATACCACGCGGATCGGCAAGCCCGGCCCGCTGGCGCGGCGGCACGCCAAGACCCGCTTCTGCCACCCGGACGAGCCGGCCACGGCCTTCGGCCACGCGCCGGCCTACCTGCTGCTCCTCGATAGCGAGGGCAAGCCGATCGAGGACGAGCACGGGGTGTGGGACTGGGCCACCGAGCTCGACCGGGTGCGGCCGGTGGTGAACGTGTCGTGGTACGACGCCTACGCCTTCGCCAAGTGGGCCGGCAAGCGCCTGCCGACCGAGGCGGAGTGGGAGATCGCCGCCTCGATCCAGGCCCGCAAGACGCCCACCGGCGTGGAGGTGCTCGCCAAGCGGCGCTACCCGTGGGGCGACACCTTCGACTACGGCAAGCTCACCTGTCCCACCAGCTTCGACGACTGGTCCTTCCCCGAGTCGCTCAAGGCGGCGGGCAGCAACCCCGCCGGCGCCAGTCCCATAGGGGCGCTGGACATGGCCGGGAGCGTGTGGGAGTGGTGCGCCAACGCCTACGAGGCGTACCACGAGGCTTATCGAGAGGCCGACCCCGACTTCGGGCCTAGCTCCCGGGTGATCCGGGGCGGGGGCTTCTCCGACTACTACGAGGTCTATCACCGCACGACCTTCCGCAACCGCGCGGCGCCGCGGACGACTCGCGACATGCTCGGCTTCCGGTGCGTTCGCGAGACGGCGGAGGGGGAGTAGCCGTGCGCGGTCGGGGGGCCGTCATGGAACGGGGAGCGAGCATGCC
>JAWLGW010000619.1:0-4801 GCA_041690735.1 Planctomycetota bacterium | reverse complement strand
AGGTCGGCCAGGCCATGAGCGCCTCCTACACGACCGCCAAGCGGGCGCTCGAGGAGCTGATCGAGCGGGGGCTCGTGGCCGCGAACGGCTCGGCCCCCACCACCCACCGCCTCGTCCCTTCTGGCGGCCCGTCGCCGGGCGAGGGGCTCCTCGACCCCGCCGAGCTCAGCGCGCCTGCCAGGTACCTGCCAGCCGCTGCGCCTGTGGCTGCGGGCGTTGGGGCCGAGCTGCCACCGGCTGCCAAGCGGTCGCCAAGACGTAACTCACCGGCGGCGTAGCGGTTGGGGTGCCCAGCGGGGGCGCCCTGGCAACTCGCCGCCTCACCGGCCGGCTCCGTCGGCCAAGGAGATGGTTCATGGCTGTTCGATCACGTCGCAAGAAGGGTCGTGCGCGCTCTCTCGCCTGGGCGGAGGCTCTCGACCTGTACGAGCTGCACCTGCGCGCCAGGCGAGTCGGCACGCTCACTATCGAGACTTACCTGCGCGACTTGCGCCGCCTGCGCGGCTGGGTGGGCAAGGACCTCGGCGAGGTGACTCTCGACGACCTGCGCCGCCTGCAGTGCGACCTCCTCAGCGGGAACGAGCTGGCGGGAAAGAGTCTGGTCCCGGCCACGGTGCAGCGGATCACCGCCGCCTGGCGGAGCTTCTTCACCTTCCTGGCCGACGAGGGAAAGCTCGAGGTCTCGCCCACGGCTCGCCTCGAGTCGCCCCGCGTGCCGCCGCGCGTACCGCTCCCGCATCTGACGGACAAGGAGGTGGAGCGCCTGCTGCGCTGCGGCGACTGCACCACCGCCGTCAGCCTGCGGGATCAGGCCCTGGTTGAGCTCCTGTACGCGACCGGGATTCGGCGCGAGGAGGCGGTGGGGCTGGACCTCGCGAGCCTCAACCGCGTCGAGCGTCAGATCACCGTGATCGGCAAGGGCGAGAAGCCTCGGGTGCTGCCGGTGATCCGCAGCGCTTGGCTCGGCCTCGAGGACTACCTGGTCGCTGGCCGCCCCGAGCTTGCGGGCAGCCACCCCGACTCGCACCAGGCGCTGTTCCTGAGCACGCGCGGCGGGCGGCGCATGACGCTCAAGAACGTGGGACGGGTGGTCACCGCCTACGGCAAGCGCGCGAAGATCAAGAAGCGCGTCACGCCCCACATGCTGCGCCGGACCTTCGCGACCGCGCTCCTGCGCAACGGCGCGAACCTCCGCCAGATCCAGCTGCTGCTGGGCCATGAGCGGCTCGACACGACTGCGGCCTACCTGGGCCTCGACACTGCCGAGCTGCGCCGCGCGGTGCTGCTCAGCCACCCTCGGGAGCGGATCGACCTGTGAGGGCCTCCCTGACGCCGGCCCAGCGCGCGGCGCTCGACGCCTACCGGCGCGAGCAGCTGCGGCTGGGTCGGGCGCCCACCACGATCTCCTCGCACCGCACCCGGCTGACGCGCTTCCTGCGGTTCCTTGGCAAGGCCCCTACCCGGATCACGACGGCCGACCTGCGAGCCTATCTCGCCCAGCGCCAGCGCGAGGGACTCGCCGCGACGACGCAGCAGGCGGAGCTTCGACTGCTGCGCGGGTTCTTCCGGACGTTGGTCCGGCTCGAGCGGGTGAAGCGTGATCCCGCCGAGGGCCTGTCGGTGGTCGCAGGAGAGCCGGGCCCCCGCGTCGAGCTCGGCGAGCGGTCGATCCGCGCCCTGTTCATGGCCGCCCACCAGCGGGTGAACGACGTGCCTGCCCGGCGCGCGAACAGCCGGGCGCTGGCCCTGCGGGACCTCGCCGCCCTCGAGCTCTTGTTCGCGCTCGGCTTGCGGGCCAGCGAGGTCACGGCCACCCGAGTTCTGGACCTGAATCTGGTGGAGGGCACGCAGGTCGTCCGCCGCGCCAAGCGGGGCTTGCCAGGCACGCTCCCGCTGCCGCCGCGCTCGCTGCCTGCCCTCCGGCGCTACCTCGCCGAGGGGCGTCCGGTCCTCGCCGCCAACGGCCGGGGCGCAGGGTTCCTGCTCCTCTCCTGGCGCGGCCGACCCCTCGGGACCTCCGCCCTGCGGGAGCTGGTCAACCGGCTCGCCGTTCAAGCGGGCCTGCGGGCCCACCCGCACGCCTTCCGCCACGCCGTCGCCACAGCCCTCCTGCGCAACGGGGCCTGCCCCACGGACGTTCAGGCGCTCCTCGGCCACGCGGACCTCTCGACCACGGCGGTCTACCTGCGGGTGGGGGCGGAGGAGCTGCGTGCGACGGTGGAACTGCTCGAGCGGGGGTAGGGGAGCGTTGCGGCGACACCGACGGAGCCGAATCGTGTCCTCCTCCAGATCCGCCCAACTCCTATGCTTGAAGGCCCGACGAATCGGGGGGAGGGCCCTGTGGACGAAGACCTGCTTACCGGGCTGAGAGCTCAGAACCTCCGGATCAACTGCCTCCGAATGACCCTCCGTGAAACGTGGGAGGGCGGGCGCAGCTATGAAGGGACCGGAGAGCTCGTGCTCGGGGCTACCGGGGAGCTGGCGTTCACGCTCTGGCTGGTCAGCGGCCCCGTGTTCGACGGCAGTCAGCGCAGCCCCAGCGCCGCCGGAACCGTGATCCCGCGCTCGGACCGCATCGCGCTAGAGGCACTAGATCAGGCTGGCCGGACGTGGCACTCGGAGTTCGCCCTCGTTCAGCGTTCGCGCCACGACAACGGCATTCAGACGCTGTTCGGTCAGCTCCCGGAGGGGGTCTGGACCCGTGACCTGGACCGGATCGCGGGTGGCGCGGCGCGCCTGTACTTCTTTCAGCCATTCCCGCCCTTCTGGGCTAACCAGACGACGGAGACGCGGGAAGTAAGCGCACTCGGTTCCTCCCAGGACACCCGGCACAACGTGGCGGTCCTGAGGGAGGGCTCGCGGCATGTCGTCCTGGCGGATCACGGCGACTACACCACAGTCGACGCCACCGTCGGTAGAGATTCCGAGTGGACGGCCCGCCGGGTTCAAGAGGGTTTGCGGCTCGCGCTGGGCGCCGGCGTGAGCGCGGCGGCCGTGGTCACGAACGTGGCCACAGGCGAAAGCTACGAGCGCAGGCTCAGGCTCCGTCCGTTCGAGCCCACGCTCCAGCGGACCTCACTGCCGGCTCCCATGTACACCGTCTTCCGACGACAGGAGAACCTCCTGGTGTTCATGCGCTACCTCGACTACGCCGCGAGTAGAGCCGCCGACGAACCGTGCCCCATTGCACTCCAGCACTACGAGGTGCTCCAGGCGTTCTCGGGCAGCCTCATGGCTCGAGCACTCACCGCTGCGATTGCGGCCGAGGCGTTGGCTCAGGCCTTCTTCGACGAGGAAGGGGGACCGAGCCCGGATCTGCTCGCCGAGATCGAGCAGGGGCGGGAGGTGGTCAAGGCGGCTGCGCTGCCCCAGCGCGTTCGGGACATCCTGTTGAGCTCTTTGGGGCATGCACGCCGGAGGACGGCTGCCCGAAGGCTTCGCGCGCTGGCGAGCCGAGGCGTCGTCGGTGAACAGGTCGTGCGCAGCTGGTCGGCGGTTCGCAACCCCTTGGCCCATGGCTCGATTCCGCAGTGGGAGGTGCAAGAGGCGCTGGACCACCTCCACGCCGTGGTCACGCTCTTCTATCAGCTCGTCTTCAACGTGATCGGCTACACCGGGACCTACACGGACTACTCCACGCGTGGGCACCCGCTGGCCGTCTACGGCACGGACGCTGAGGCAGGCTGAGGAGTCATGGCTGGTGCATGGTCAGAAGGAGAACGCAAGTCTTCTTCGAGGTCATGAACTACCCGAGGACCGGCTCCAGGGGCGCTTTTCGGCCACACGGACCTCTCGACCACCGCCGGTGTGTGCGCCTCGCAGCGGCGGAACTGCGCGCGGCGGTCGAGCAGCTGCACGGTCCTTGGGGTGGGGAAAGACTTCCTTCTCCCAGTCGTTGGATCGGACCGCTTCGCCGTGGTTTACTACCCTCATGGCGGGCAAGGGCTTACTCCAGCTTCACGTCGAGAACTTCCGCTGCCTTCGGCGCGTCACCGTCGCGCTCGGGCGGCTGAACGTTCTCGTTGGGCCGAACGCGAGCGGGAAGTCGACGCTCCTCGACGTGATCCAGTTCTTGGGTGACTCTGTTCGAGAAGACCTCGGACCTGCACTGGACAAGCGTAAGGGCTTCGACCGGTTGGTCTACCGAGGAGATCCACGAGCCAGATACATAAAGGTAGGCATCCAGGCCCGCGTCACGCGCCACTCGAGTGCCAACGCGCTCGACGAGTACGAGTTGACTCTGAAGCGCCTCGCGCGAGGGCGTCTGCAGCGTGAGGAGCAGTTCAGCTTCAAGAGGTTCAGGGGGCGGGGACGTCGGATCAAGATTCAAGGGTCCAACGTCAGCTACGACGACGAGAATCAACGGCCGAAGCAAGTCGAACTTCTGAGCACCCAATCGCTCGGTCTTTCGACTCTACCTCGTCTCTCTGATGAGCGAGGCGGCGAGCAGGTGAGACAGATCGCGGGTCTGTTCTCGACCTTTCGAGTCTTCGAGATTTCGGTGGCGGGCGCGCGTCGGCCGTCGGCGAAGCGCGAGGGGGAGGAACTGCGCCCCGACGCCTCGAACCTGAGTGCCTTCCTGTGGGAGTTGGCGAAGGACGAGGTCGCCTTCGAGCGGCTGCAGGAGGATGCTCGCGAGTTGGTGCCCGGGCTCGAGGAGGTGGTGTTCCGAGACATCGGCGGGTCCGATGATGCCGTAGTGGTCGACCTTGTGGAACGCGGTCTCAAGGGACAAACGCCGCTTGCCGACGCCTCCTACGGCACGGTTCGAGCACTGGGTCTGCTCGCTCTCCTGTACGAT
>JAWLGW010000618.1:0-4830 GCA_041690735.1 Planctomycetota bacterium | reverse complement strand
TGGGGCGCGCTTCGGCGAGCAGCGCGTCGAGGAGCATGCCCAGCGCGTAGACGTCTGCGCGCACGTCGAGCGCCTCCCCGCGGGCCTGCTCCGGCGCCATGTAACCCGGGGTTCCGAGCGCGGCGCCGACCTGGGTCGCGCCTCGAGTTCGCGCCAGGAGTCCGCCCTCGCGCGGCTCCTCCGCGGCGCCGTCCAGGTCCCGGGCCAACCCCCAGTCCATGACGTAGATCTGGCCCAGCTCGCCGATCATGACGTTCTCGGGCTTGAGGTCGCGGTGCAGAATGCCGCGCGAGTGGGCGAAGGCGACCGCCTCGCCCACGCGGCGGAAGACGTCGAGGCGCTCGGCGAGGCTCCAGGAGCCGCGAGGCGAGCCTTCCTTCGTCCACGCCGAGAGGGTCTTCCCCTCGACCCGTTTCATGACGAAGTAGGTCCCGAGCTCCTCGTCCCACCCCAGATGGTGGACGGGAGGGATCGCCGGGTGGTCCAGGCGGGCCATGACGAGCGCTTCGCCCGCGAGGCGGGCGACCGCCCCGCCTGGCTCCAGCGCGCTCTTGAGGACCACGGGCCGGCCGAGGACCGTGTCGCGCGCGGCCCACACCTGCCCCATGCCCCCCGCGCCGAGGGGCTCGCTCCCCTCCCGCTCGTAGCGCGGGCCGTCCGTCGGCTCGGCCGAGAGGGTCAGCTCGCTGGCGCTGCGGCCGAGGGCGAGAATGCGCTCCACCCGGCGGGGGATCTCCGGGTCGACGAAGGCTCGTCGCAGCGGGGCGACGTCGTCCTCGAGCGCCTCGAGCTGGCTCGTGCACGGGGGACAGGAGTCGAGGTGATCGACGACCTCCTCGGCCCGCGCAGGGTCCAGCGTGCCGTCCAGCAAGCCCGAGAGCTCGTCGCGCGCGGGGCAGGAGCCTGGCTCAGACGAGGTCACGAAGGTCTGCCCGCAGTCGGAGGTAGACCCGGTGCCTCGCCTGATAGACCGCGGCGCGCGTCATGCCCAGCTCCTCGGCGACCTCGCGGGCGGGGCGGCCCTCCAGGGCGGTCTGCTCGAAGGCTCGGAACACCCGCGGAGCGAACTCCGCGCGCGCTTGCTCCGCCGCGATGGCGTAGATCTCGGCGACCTCCTCGGCGCTGAAGCCGGGCGCATGGGCCTCCGGCTCGGGGAGGTCGTCCCCCGGGAGGACCTCCTTCCGGCGGCGGCCGCGACGGAGGCTGTCGAGCGAGCGGTTGCGGGCGATGCGTCGCAGCCAGGCCCCGAAGGAGTCGTTGGGCCCCTCGCGGCGAAAGTTCAAAATCGAGCGCGCGACGCTCACGAAGACCTCTTGGACGACGTCGTCCAGGTCCGCCTCCGGAACGCCCGCGTCGCGACACCACCGGCTGAGGGTCGGCGTGAACAACGCCACCAGTCGGGCCCACCCATCCGCCTCCTGGCCGCGGATGCGGTCGAGGAGGGTCGTGGAGATCGATCTCTGGCGAGCCACTGAAGCCGATTATGGCGTAGGTCGCCGCCTGAGGCGAGCGGGTCGAGCGGTGGGAGGCGCAGGTCGGAGTCACGTCCCCACGAGCGCTCGTGCGGCGGCGATCTGACACGCGAGTCGGATGAGCTTCCGCGACCGCGCCCGCAAGTCCTTGCAGATTCAAGGGCCGAAGCGCGGCGCCGTCCTCGAGCACCGGCAAGCTCGAGGTGGCGGCGCCCGGCCCTCGGGCCCCGTGGCCGTCCGCTCCGCGTGGAGGGCCTGGACGGGCTCGAGCGAGCTCCAGCCGGCCCAGGGGAGCGCTCCGCAAGAGCCGACGGGCTGGACCCGACCCCGACGAGGGGACCGAGCTGCGTGAGTTCGTCGTGCCAGCCGAGCAGCTGACCGTCGTCGATCCGGCGGCGGCGTAGCGATCCAGCCCTACTCCACCCCGTAGCGCGCCAGCACCTCCGCCCACTTGCCCTGGGCCTTGAGCAGGTGCTCGGCCAGCTCGCGCACAGCGCCGCGGCCGCCCGGGGCGCCGGTGACGAGGTGGGCCACGCGCTGGACCTCGGGGCGGGCGTCGGCGGGGGCGACGGGGTACCCCACGGCGCGCAGGACCGGCAGGTCGGGGAGGTCGTCGCCCATGTAGGCGACCTGGCGCGGCTCGAGGCCGAGGCCTTCGAGGAGCTGGGTGAGGCGAGGCAGCTTGTCGTCGATCCCCAGATGCAGGTGGGCGATCCCGAGGTCGGCGGCGCGGCTGCGGACCGCCTGGGGGGCGCGGCCCGACAGGAGGCCCACCTCGATCCCGGCCCGCTGGAGGAGCTTGATCCCCAGGCCGTCGCGCACGTCGAACGGGACCCGCTCGGCGCCGGGCGGGCCGTACAGGAGCTGGGCCGGGGTGAGGACGCCGTCCACGTCGAGCAGCACCAGGCGGATCCCCTTGATCACCTGCAGGCTCTCGAGGGTCACGCCGGGGCGGGAGAGCTCGGCGGCCGCCGGGGCGGCGGCAGGGGTCGGGCGAGCGAGGAACGGCTCCAGCAGGGCGGCCACCGGGGCCGGGTCGTCGAGGTGGACGTGGTGCCCGCCGGGCAGCTCCTCGAGGGTCGCCTGGCGCAGGCAGCCGTAGCGGGCCCCCAGGGTGCGGGGATCGAAGGGGTAGCCCTCGCGGGCGCGGATCACCAGGACCGGGCAGGGGATCCGGCGCAGGAAGGCCTGCACGTGCTCCTCGGTCATGCGCATGGGCGACAGGCCGCGCAGGCGGGGATCGCTGCGCCAGATCACACCGCCCTCGTCCCCCTCGACCGGCCGCGTGCCGCGCTCCGCCAGCAGGCGGGCGCCCTCCTCGCTGAGCGAGGGGGTCGCCTGCCGCAGGCGCGCCGCGGCCGCGACCACGTCGGCGTGGGGGCGGGGCCGCTTGCGCTCGCGGGCCCCCCGGCGAGCGAGCGACTCGGCCAGGCGGGCCGGCGCCTCGTCGGGCGGGCAGGCGAGCGGGCCCAGCCCCTCGAGCAGCGCCAGGTGCGAGACCCGGGCCGGCGCCGTCCCGGCCACCAGGCTGGCCACGCCGGCGCCCATGCTGTGGCCGAGCAGGGCGAACCGCTCCCAGCCCAGCGCGTCGGCCGCCCCCACCACGTCGCCCACCCAGTCGATGAAGTGGTAGGCGACTCCTGCAGGCCGGTGGGCGCTGTGCCCGTGGCCCGGCAGCTCGAGGGCCACCAGGCGGTGGCTCGGCAGCAGGGGCGCCAGGCGCGCGAAGGAGGCCGCGTTGTCGAGCCAGCCGTGCAGGGCCAGGACCGGCGGCGCGTCGGGAGGGCCCCAGGCGAGGGCGGCCAGGCGGCCGCCAGGGACGTCGAGGGTCAGGGCTTCGGGCGCGGTCATGGGAGCGTGAATCTACCGCGCCGGCGGGCGCGCTTCCGCCCCGGGGGCTAGAATCCGCGCCTCGCGCGCCCCGCACCCACGGAGGAGCAGATGCGCTACCGGCGCCTCGGCCACAGCGGACTCAAGGTCAGCGCCGTCAGCCTCGGCTCGTGGCTCACGTTCGGCGGCAGCCCGGCGGACGAGGAGACGGCCCGCGACACGCTGCGGGCGGCCCTCGACGGCGGGGTGAACCTGATCGACACCGCCGACGTGTACGCCGACGGCGAGGCGGAGGCCTTCTTGGGGCGCGCGCTGGAGGACGTCCCCCGCGAGCGGCTGGTGGTCGCCAGCAAGGTGTTCTTCCCCACCTCGGACGACCCCAACGGGCGCGGCCTCAGCCGCAAGCACGTCCTGGAGTCGTGCGCCGCCAGCCTGCGCCGCCTGCGGCTGGAGTACCTCGACCTGTACCTGTGCCACCGCCACGACCCCGAGGTCCCCCTCGAGGAGCTGGTGCGGGCCATGGACGACCTGATCCGCCAGGGGAAGATCCTGTACTGGGGCGTCTCCTGCTGGTCGGCCGAGGAGCTGGAGGCCGCCTGCGAGGTCGCCCGCCGCCTGCTCGCCCCGCCGCCGATCGCCAACCAGCCGCCCTACAGCCTGCTGCGACGCGAGGTCGAGGACGCGGTGCTGCCCGCCTGCGAGCGGCTGGGGGTGGGGCTGCTCGCCTTCAGCCCCCTCGAGCAGGGGCTGCTCACCGGCAAGTACGCCGGCGGCCGCGTCCCGGCCGGCAGCCGGCTGGCCGACGACCGGCGCAACCGGTACATGAAGGCCCGCCTCAGCGAGGAGAACTTCGCCCGGGTGGAGGCCCTGCAGACGGTGGCCCGCGAGGCGGGCGTCCCGCTGGCCACCCTGTCCCTCGCCTGGTGCCTGCGCCAGCCGTCGGTGGCCTCGGTGGTCACCGGCGCCAGCCGCCCCGAGCAGGTGCGGGCGAACCTCGCCGCCGCCGAGCTCGACCTCGAGCCCGCCCTGCTGGAGCGGATCGAGGAAGCCCTGCAGGTGCCCGCGTGAGGTCCGCCGGTCGCCCGCTGACCGCCCTCGCGGTCGCCGCGCTCCTCCTCGCCGGGTGCGGCGGCGGGGACGGCGCGGCCGCGCCCGGTCGCCGGGGACAGGGCCCCCGCGGCGCGGGCGGGCCGCAGACGCTCCCGGCGGTGGGCGTGGTCCCGGTGGAGGTCGACACCGTCCGCCGGGTGCTGATCGGCCACGCCCCCCTCGAACCCGAGGCGGAGGTGGTCGTGTCGACCCGGGCCGAAGGGCTGGTGGTGTCGGTCGAGGTGGAGGCGGGCGACGTGGTCGCCGCCGGTCAGCCCCTCGCCCGGCTGGACGACGTGCGGGCCCGCCTGCGGGTGCGCGAGGCGGAGCTGGCCCTGGCGCAGGCCCACAGCTCGCGCGACCGCGTCGACAGCCTCAGCAAGAAGGGCCTCGCCTCCAAGGAGGAGCTCGACCTGGCGCAGCAGGCGGTGCACCAGGC
>JAWLGW010000617.1:0-4835 GCA_041690735.1 Planctomycetota bacterium | reverse complement strand
AGCATGGATGGTCGCGTCGACCAGCCTCCGAGCCAGAAGACGCTCTCGCGCGACCATCCATGATCGTGCACCTCCGTTTAGGGGCGTCGCGTCCTTCCGGTCACGCTGGCCCCGGCCCCGCGGGCGGATAGCATCCCAAACATGCAGGAGTGGGAGCCGAGCTGCGCCGGTCTGCCGGCGGCGTCGAGCGCCGTGACCCAGGGGGTCCAGGTCGAGGTCCAGGCGCGCTACGTCCCCGAGGAGTCGGCGCCCCTCGAGCGCCAGTTCTTCTTCGTGTACCGGGTGCGGATCTCCAACCTCGGCCCCGAGGCGGTGCGGCTCGAGAGCCGCCACTGGATCGTCCTCGACGGCCGCGGCCGCGAGGAGCACGCGCGGGGTCCGGGCGTCGTGGGCGAGCAGCCCCGCCTCGAGCCGGGCGAGGCGTTCGAATACACCAGCTTCTGCCCTCTGCGGACGCCCAACGGCTCCATGCGCGGCACCTACCGCATGGTGCGCGACGACGGCTCCTGCTTCGACGCGACCGTCGCCGGCTTCTCGCTGCTGGCGCCTCAGCTGCTGAACTGAGGAGGGGTCACTCCTCGTCTTCGTCTTCGTCGTGAGCTGTCTGCTGAGCTGCGCCGCGTGCGAGCGCGCGACGCGCGCTGCGGATCAGGTACTGCAGGCTCGGGTTGAGCCCGACCATCTCCTGCAGGCGCTCGAGATCCTCCTCGGCCCCGCGGCGGTCGCCGAGCAGCGCCTTCGCGCGCACCCGCAGCCGGAGCAGATGCCCGAGGTTGTCCCTCGCCCGCTCCAGCCCCTGGTCCAGGATCGTCACCGCGAGCTTGGGGTCCTTGAGCCTGTTGAGGGCAAACAGCGCCGGTCGACCATAGGCGATGCTCTCGTCGCCCCGGCTCTCGACCAGCGCCCAAAGCTGCGCGATCGCCTCTTCGCGTCGGCCGGCCTGGAGGTGCAGCCCCGCCGCACGCCAGTAGGCCGGGACGTATCCAGGACGGTCGCGCACCAGCGCGGAGAAGTCGGCGAGCGCCGCCTCGGGAGCCTGAAGCAGCTCCTCGTGCGCCACCCCACGGGAGAAGCGGAGCTGCCACTGAGCGGGGTCTTCTCGCATGAACCGGTCGATCTGTGCGATCAGGTCGCCGCTCGCCTGGATCTGCTCGAGGACCTTGATCCGCAGCTGGGGGAGTGCGTTGAGCTTCCAGGCGTTGACGTCCGCGAGGTGCGACCGCTCCACGTCTCCCAGCGCGCGCGCCAGGTCGCCCATGGCCAAGTGGACGACCGCGCGGCGCGCGAAGCCGGTGGACAGGAGCCGACCGCGCTCGCTCGGCTTGTTGAGCGACATGCCGCTGTCGATCAGCATGTTCGCCGCCTGCAGCGCCCGGGGCGGCTGATCCAAGGCGAGCGCCAGGTCGATCACGGCCCCGGCAGCATCGAGGTGCCAGCCGTCCATGCGCAGGACCCACTCCGCCTCCTGCAACGCGTCCTCTCGCCGACCGAGGCCTCGCAGGACTCGACAGCGCGTCCAGTGCGCGCCGATGTCGATCGGCGCCAACGCAACAGCCGCCTCCACACTGCTCAGCGCCTCGTCCAGCAAGGAGCCGCCCTGACCGGCCTCGGCCAGGGCGAGCAGGCTCTGCGCCCGAACGGTCAACGCAAGGTCGCACTGCGGATCGAGCCTCAGCGCCTTGTCGGCCAGCGCCAGCGCCGGCCGCGCACGCCGATCGACCAGCGCCTTGGTCGCGTAGGCCAGGGCGCGCCCTCGGCGCAGCTCGGTCACGTCCTTCGTCTCCTCCTCGCCAGAGCCTGGAGGCGGCCGATCTCCCCCCTCCGAGTGCTGCAGCGCGGCCGAGATCATCCGCTCGAGCAGCTGCGGCGCCGAGACCTCATAGTGCGCAGCGCGGGCCCGAAGTGCGTAGGCGACCGCTGAGGTGGGGCGCAGCTCGATCGCCCGTTGCAGGTCGCTGCCGGCGGTGCGGCGGTGAGCGCGAACGCCGATCAGGCCGGCGGTCAAGTAGGCCTCGTACGAGCTCGGCGCCATCTTGATGGCGGACTCGCAGACTGCGCTGGCGGCTTCGTGGTCCTCGACCATCTGCAGGACCTGGGCTCGATCGAGCAGGAGCTCCACCACTCGAGCCCGCGCATCGGCGATCGCCCTCGCCCGAGCCTCGGCGACTCCGGCCTCGCCGGTGAGCTTCGACTCCTCGAGCGCATCGAGCCGCGCCTGACGGTTGGAGAGGAGCGCGTCGAGGTCGGCCAGCGCTGCCTTCCAGTCGCCGACGACGCGGCGCATGCGCAGGCGACGCTCGATCAGAGCGCGCTCCCGCTCAGCAGCCGTCGGGTCCAGGCGCTCCAGCGCCGCCGTCAGGTCCGCCGCGGCGCCGCGCGGGTCGTCGAGCTGCTCCTTGCAACGCGCCCGCTCGTCCCACCACCGCACCGCGCCAGGTTCGAGCTCGACCAGCCGATCGAGACAGACGGTCGCGGCGGTGAGGTCCTCCTCGGCGTAACCGATCGCGAGCAGCGCTCTCCAGGCGCGCTGCTCCAGCGCGAGCGGGGGCGAGAGCGCCACCGCCGCGCGCAGCGCCTCCTTCGCCTGCGGGAAGCGGTTGCTGCCGATGCCGCGCTCCGCCTCTCCCAGGGCGACGAGGCCGCGCGGCGACGGCCCCCCCAGGTCGATCGCCTTCAGGAGGTGCTCGCGAGACTGCCGAAAGTCTCCTGCGCCGAGGGCGGCCTCGCCCTCCGAGAGCAGGCTCTCGATCTCCTTCTGCGCGCGCGCGCGAGCAGCAGCGTCCTGCTGCGCCCGCAGGTGCAGGAGGAACAGCGTGCCGGCCGCGCCCGAGGCGAGGACCAGGCACACCAGCCCGACCGCCGTCGCGGCCGCGAGCACGCGATGCCGCCGGACCCACTGGCGCAGTCGCCGTCGCCGCGACGGGCGCGCTGCGACAACCGGTCGTCCCTCCAGCCAGCGCTGCAGGTCGTCCGCCAGCGCGGCGGCGCTGGGGTAGCGGTCCTCGGGCTCCTTCTCCAGGCACTGGAGGATCACCGCCTCCAGGTCGGGGTCCACGGCTGCGCTGTGCGAGGAGGGGCGCTCGGCCGGGCGGCCGAGGACCTGGTTGACGATGTTGAGGGCCGTGGGACCCGTGAACGGGGGCCGCCCGGTGACCAGGGTGTACAGGGTGGCGCCCAGGCCGTACACGTCGGAGCGGGGGCCGACCCGCTCCTTCTCGCCTGCCGCCTGCTCGGGCGGCATGTAGGCCGGCGTGCCCAGGGCGACGCCCGTGCGGGTCAGCCGATCGCGCTCGTCGTCGAGCTTGGCCAGGCCAAAGTCGGTGAGCTTGGGCCCGTGCTGCCGGTCGAGGAGGACGTTGGCCGGCTTGAGGTCGCGGTGGAGGATCCCCCGCTCGTGGGCGTGCGCCAGAGCCCGCGCCAGGCGCTCGGCGATCGTCGCCGCCTCCCGGGGGTCGAGGCGCCCCTCCCGCTTCAGCCGAACGTCGAGCCCCTCGCCGTCGATCAGGTCCATGGCGAGGTAGGGGTTCCAGCCCTCGCTGCCGACCTCGTGGATCCGCACGATCGCCGGGTGGTCGAGGGCGGCCACGGCCCGCGCCTCACGATCGAACCGGGCCAGCGCCTCGCCGGTCGCTCCGCTCTCCTCGTCGACCAGCATGAGCTTGAGGGCCACCCGCCGGCCGAGCTCGGCGTGCCGCCCCACCAGCACCACGCCCATGCCGCCCCGACCCAGCTCGCGCTCGATCACGAACGGCCCGATCCGGCCGCCCGCCTCCCAGGCGACCTTGGCGCCCAGCGAGCTCCCGCTGGGCAGGCCGGCGGTGCCCTGCGCGGTGTCCGCCAGGGCGAGCGGGCCGCGCAGGGGGGGCGGGGAAGGCGTGGGCGCGGGCGCGGCGGGGGTGGCGATCGCGCGGTCATAGACCTGCCGCAGCTCCGCCTGGTGCTCGGGCTGCAGGAACGGCCGCAGCAGGGGGAGCAGCGCGCCCTCGCCGCTGGCGCTGAGGAACGCCTGCCGCGCCTGCTCGAGCTGCTGCGGCGTGAGGAAGCCTCGCTGCCGCGCGTACTCGACGACCGCGCGCTCGGCGGCCCGTCGAGCGGCAGCGAGGTCGTGGGGCCGCGTCTCGAAGGTCATGAGCCGGTCAGCCTACCGAGGGCGGCGGGTCGACCGCCAGAGGGTCAGGGGCGCTCGGAGAGCGCCACCCGCAGGCCCGAGTCGGCGAGCGTGCGGTCCTGGCCGACGCCGTGACGGTGGGCGGGGCGCAGCCTGACGGCCTTGTCGGCCTCGTCACGCGTCTCGAACCCGCCGCCCTTGCGGATGCGCTCGGGGTAGGTGGAGTCGGGGAGGAGCTCGTCGGGTGCCGGGTCGGTCACCGCCGCGCCCTCCTGCTCGGCGGCCAGCGGACGGTAGGCGTCGGCCACCCACTCGGCAGCGTTCCCCACCATGTGCTGGCAACCAAACGGTGAGGCGCCGCGCGCCGCCCCACCCACCGGCTCCGGCGTCCGTTGCCACACCACGCGCTCCCTGTCGGGGGCGGCCTCTCCCCAGGGATAGGTCCAGCCCTCGGGACCCCGGGCGGCGTACTCCCACTCGTACTGGGTCGGCAGCCGCAGCCCCGCCCAGTCGCAGTAGGAGGCGGCGTCGCGCCAGGTCAGATTCAGCGCCGGCAGGTTGAGGAAGTCCGCCGGATCGGCGTAGCTGTGCTCCAGCAGGACGAGGTCAAGAGGATCGGAGTCCGTCTCGTGGGCGAACTCGCGGTACTGCCTGACCGTGACCTCGTGCTTGCCGATGAAGAAGCCGCGGCTGAAGGTGACCCGCCGCCGCTCGACGCCCTCGCCCA
>JAWLGW010000616.1:0-4838 GCA_041690735.1 Planctomycetota bacterium | reverse complement strand
CCGCGCGCACCGAGCGGGCGGGGCCGTCGGCGTCCCGATCGACCACCCCCCAGTAGGCCAGGATCGAGTCGCCGCCGAAGCGCTCGACGGTGCCCCGGCTGCGGAACACGATCCGCTGCATGGCCTCGAAGTAGGCGTTGAGGGTGGCGACCAGCACGGTCGGATCGGTGGACAGGGTGAGGCGGGAGAAGCCGCGGATGTCGACGAACAGGATCGTGCCGTCGGTGAGGCGCCCCTCGCGGGCCAGGGGCAGGTCGCCGCGCAGGACCCGCTCCACCAGGTCGGGGGAGAAGTAGCGCTCCAGGCTGGCGCGACGCACCGACTCGGCCTGCACGCGGGCGAACAGGCGCGCGTGCTCGAAGGCGGCGGCCACGATCGCCGCCACGGCGGTGAGGAGCTGCAGGGCCTCCCCGTCCAGGCGCTCGCGCGGGTCGGTGGTGTCGACGTACAGGGCCCCGAGCACCCGGTCCCCCAGGCACAGGGGAGCGCACACCATGGAGCACACGCCCGCGACCTGCAGGGTCTGGGCGCGGCGGAAGCGGGGGTCGATCCGCACGTCCTGCGAGAGGATCGCCTCCCGCTCGCGGATCGCCGCCCGCAGCACCGTCTCGCTCACCTGCACCGGCTCGCCCTCGACCCGCCGCGAGCGGTCCACCAGGTACGCCGGCCGCAGCACCTGCTCCTCCGCCCCCCCGTCTGCCCCCGGGTCGTCCACCAGCTCGAAGAAGCCGACCCGCCGCACCCCCGGGAACATGTCCACGATCCGGGCGGCGGTCTCGCGGGTCAGGCGGCTGCGCTCGGGCACGGCCGCCAGGCTGCGCGCCACCTCGCCCAGCAGCGCCAGGCGTCGCGCGGCGTCCGGCGCCGACGCGGGCGCCTCGTCGGGGGTCGGGGCGGGCGCGGCGGCCGCCGCCTGGGCAGCCGCCGCCGGCGGGGGAGGAGCTTCGGCCGCTGCCAGCGTCGGCAGGGCGCTGCCCGAGTCCCCCCGCAGGTCGCCGGTGCGGAACCGCACCTTGTCGAGGGACAGGCGCTGGGTGGGCAGGTGACGCGACGGGACCAGCTCCACCTCCTCGCTCGCCACCTCGCCCGCCGCGCGGTCGGAGAGGCGGACCCGCAGCACCAGGGCGCCGACCTGCACCGTGTCGCCGTCGAGGAGCACCGCCTTGCGGGTGCGGACCCCGTTCACCAGCGTTCCGGAGCGGCTGTCGAGGTCCTCGATCACGAACCCGCCGCCTTCCTCGGGGCGGATCACCGCGTGCTGACGCGACACCACGGGGTCGGGCACCGTCAGGCTGGCGGCCGGGTCGCGCCCCACGATCGAGATCCCGCTGAGGAGGTGCACCTTGCCCGCCTCGGGGCCGCTCAGCACCTCCAGCCGGATCGAGCTCACGGGGTTCCTCCGCGGCGATTCTGCGCGGTGGAGCGCGGGGAGACAAGCTGGCGGGGAGCTGTCGCGCCCGCGAGCGTCCAGGAACAGCTCCAGCGGTCCTTGTCGGTGATGTTCTGACCGGGCTCGAGACGTCGCGCGCGTGGTGGGGGGCGCGCCCCCCCCCCCCCCCCCCCCCCCCCCCCCCCCACGACCACGAGCGCGAGTGACCAAGGCAGCCTCCCCCCAGCGGGGCGCCTGGACGAGCCGAGGCGTGGACGCATCAGCAACAGCACCCCCAAAGCTCTCGAGGAGGGCCCTCCCCCACCCTTGGCGACGCCGTCCGCGGCCCTGCAGCTCCGCGCCCTCACGCGCGCAGCGCGCTAGAATCCGCCCCCCACCAGGAGGAGCCCATGACGAGCCGCTCGCTGCTCGCCGTTCTGTTCGCCGCGCTGCTGACCGCTCCCCTCGCTCACGCCGAGGAGGCGCCGCTGCGGGCGCCGCCCGACCGGCCGATCGACGTCACCCGGATCGCCCTCGACCTCACGGTCGACCTCGAGGCGCGCAGCGTGGCGGGGACCGCCACGCTGGAGCTGACGGCCCTGCGCCCGCTGCGCCACGTGAGCCTCGACGCGGTGGACCACGAGGTGGCGGAGGTGGTGGCCCTGCGGGCGGGGGACGTCGCCCCCCTCGAGCACGCCTACGACGGCAGCCGCCTGGTCGTGGACCTCGGGCGGGAGGTGCCGCGCGGCGAGGGCGTCCGCCTGCGCGTCCGGTACCGCGTCCGCGAGCCCAAGGCGGGGCTGCACTTCTTCGGCCCCAGCGCCGAGGAGCCCGACGTCCCCTACCAGGTGTGGTCGCAGGGCGAGAGCACCTACAACCGCTACTGGTTCCCCTGCGTCGACCACCCCGACGAGCGGCAGGCGACGGCGCTCACGGCCCGGGTGAAGCCCGGCCTGACGGTGATCTCCAACGGAGACCTGCGAGGGGTCGAGGACGACCCCGAGACCGGCCTGTCGGTGTGGCGGTTCGATCAGGAGCGCGGCCACGTGGCCTACCTGGTCACCCTGGTGGTGGGGACCTTCCGCAAGGTGAGCGACACCTGGCGAGGCAAGCCCCTCGGCTACTACGTGCCGCCCCGCTACAGCGAGGAGGACGTGGCGCGCAGCTTCGGGAACACCAAGCGCATGCTCGACCTGTTCTCGGACCTGACCGGGGTGGACTACCCCTGGCCCAAGTACGACCAGGTGGTGGTGGAGCAGTTCATCGTGGGCGGTATGGAGAACACCGGCGCCACCACGCTGAACGAGCGCACCCTGCACGACGCGCGGGCCCACCTCGACTACCGCTCCGAGGGCCTGGTGGCTCACGAGCTGGCGCACCAGTGGTACGGCGACCTGCTCACCTGCCGGGACTGGTCGCACATCTGGCTCAACGAGAGCTTCGCCACCTACTTCGACGCCCTGTGGACCGAGCACGACGAGGGCCCCGACGCCTACGCCCACGAGATGCTCGGCAACGCCGACCGCGGTCTGCCGGCCGGGCGCAAGCGCCCGATCCTCGACTGGCGCTACGCCGACCCCGGGTCCATGTTCGACGGCCGGGCTTACCCCAAGGGGAGCTGCGTGCTCCACATGCTGCGCCGCCAGCTGGGGGAGGAGGCCTTCTGGCGGGGCGTCCGCGACTACACCGCGCAGCACGCCGACCAGGGGGTGGAGACCGACGACCTGCGCCGCGCCCTGGAGCGGGCCAGCGGACGCAGCCTCAAGCGCTTCTTCCACGACTTCGTGGAGCGGGCGGGGCACCCCCAGCTGAAGGTGTCGTTGGCGCGGGACGCTGAGCGCGGCCTGCTGACGGTGACGATCGAGCAGACCCAGCAGGGGGAGCCCTACTCCTTCCCCGCGGAGCTGCGCTTCCGCTTCGGCGAGGCGGTCGAGACCCACGTGGTCGACGTGAGCGAGCGGCGGCATCGGTTCGTGCTGCCGCGGGCGGCGGCGCCGAGCGCCTTCCGGTTCGACCCTCGCGAGGCGGTGCTGCTCAAGGAGGTCGAGGTCCACAAGGGGCGAGACCTGTGGCTGGCGCAGCTGCGCGAGGACGACGGGTTCGGGCGGCTGCGCGCGGCGCGGGCCCTGGCGAAGGACCGCGCCCCGCAGGCGGTCGACGCCCTGCTGCAGGCCCTGGCCGAGGACGCCTTCTGGGGCGTGCGGGCCGAGGCCGCCCGCGCCCTGGGGGGCGCCGAGGGCGAGCGGGTGCGCGACGCGCTGCTGGCGCGCCTGAAGGCGGAGCCCGAGGCGCGGGCGCGGCGGGCGGTCGTGGAGGCGCTCGGCAGCCGCGGACGGGACGCCGACGTGGCGGTCGCGCTGCAGACGCTGCTGAAGGCGGGCGACCCCAGCTACTACGTGGAGGCGGCGGCGGTCCAGGCCTACGCCGCGACGGCCGAGGCGCCGCGGGCGCTGCTGGAGGCGCAGCTGGACAAGCCCTCGCATAACGAGGTGATCTGCCTGGCCGCGATCCGAGGCCTGCGCCGCCTGGAGGACGCGGCGCTGGTGCCGGTGTTCGTGGGGCTGCTCGGCAAGCAGCACCCGCCGGCGGTGCGGCGGGAGGCCGCCGGGGCGCTCTCGGTGGCGGGCCTGCCCGGCACCCCCGCCGCCGTGCAGAAGGAAGCGGTGGACGCCCTGGTCGGGCTGCTGCGGGCTTCGAGGCGCGGCGGCGAGCGCGCGGCGCTGCGGGCGCTGGGGGCGCTCAAGGGCGCCGCGGCGACCGCGCTGAGCGCGGTCGAGCAGCTGGCGCGCCTCGACCCCGAGCACCGCGTCCGCACCGACGCCGAGCGGGCGGCCGAGGCGATCCGCTCCGGGCAGGCGCCCGACGGGCAGCTCACCGACCTGCGCCAGGAGACCGCGGCCCTGCGGGACCGCCTGCGCGCGCTGGAGGAGGCGAAGGAGGGCCTCGAGGCGCGCCTCGACCGGCTGGAGCTGGAGCAGGCGGCAGGCGAGGAGGGCGGCAAGCGGTGAGCGACCGCGCGTCGACCGACGAGGCGCTGACCCGTCTGACCCGCCGCCTGGAGCGGGTGGAGAGCAACGCCGCCTTCGCCGAGGACGCCCTGGGCAAGCTGGACGGGGTGGTGCGCGCCTTCGCCGACCGGGTGGCCGCCCTGGAGGAGACGGTCCGGGTGCTGGAGGGGCGCCTGGAGGGCCCGGGCGCGGCGGAGGAGGAGGCGGACAGCGGGGCCTGATTCATCGCCCTCGCATCCCCCGGATGTCCTAGGCGCCGCTTATCTTCTGGGTTGCCGCGGCTCGCGGCGATGGGGTGGACGACGAGCTACCGATGAATCCGCTGTTCCTGGACCACTTCGAGCACCCGCGCAACGTGGGCGACCTCGCCGTCCCCAGCGGGGCGGCCGACGTCGAGAACCCGGTGTGCGGCGATCAGCTGCGCCTGGGGCTGCGGTTGGCGGAGGGTCGGGTGGTCGAGG
>JAWLGW010000615.1:0-4838 GCA_041690735.1 Planctomycetota bacterium | reverse complement strand
CCACGACCACGAGCGCGAGCGCGAGTGACCGAGCCAGCCGCGGCGAGGACCGACGAAAGCGCGGAGAGCGCAGAGACATCAGCTCTCTGCGCTCTCCTCTCTGCCTGATCCTGACGCCCCGCCCAGCCAGGGCGCCCTCGGCCGAGCGACGCCTTCTACTTCGCCGCGGCCGCCCCTCCCGGTCGCGGCTCGGCGATCAGCAGGCGCAGGGCCGTCGTCAGCCACCGCTGCTGCTGCTCGCCCAGGGTCAGGCGGTACGCCATGCGCCCCTGGCGGTCGATCAGGATGAACAGGTTCGCGTGGTCGATCACCCCCGTCTCCGGGTCCCGGCTGCGGGCGACGTCGAACCGATCCAGGACCCGCTCGACCTCCGCCGGCTCGCCCGTCACGAACCGGTACAGGGGCGGCGACACCTCCTGCGCCTTCGCCAGGCGCGCCAGCACCTCGGGCGTGTCGCGCGTCGCGTCCAGGGTGATCCCCAGGACGGAGAGCTCCGCCTGCTCCTCCTCGGTGAGGGCGTCGACCGCCTGCCGGGTCTGGCGCAGGATCATGGGGCAGGTCTCGCCGCACGAGGCGTACACCGCGGTGACCATGACCACCCGCCCTCGCAGGTCGGCGAGGGACACCGGCTGCCCCTGGTGGTCGGTCAAGGTGAACTCGGGCGGCGTGTGGGCGGTTCGCAGGTCCTCGGCGGGGAAGGGCAGCTCCCCCTGCGGCAGGCCGCGCCCGTCGTCGAGGGAGATCAGCCCCAGGGCGGCCGCGCTCACCGCCAGCACCGCCGCGGCCGCCGGGCGCTTGAGCTCCCCCGGCCGGCGCAGCGCGGCCCCGAGGGGCCGCCACCACACCGCCAGGATCACCGTCGTCAGGATCAGCGGCTTCACCACGACCATGAGGACGTACGCCGGCTCGATGCTGCCGGTGGCGGGGTCGTAGCCGAAGCACCACACCTTGAAGGCCTCGGCGAAGGCGCCCAGCCCGTCCGGGGCGGCGGGCACGAACAGGATCCCCAGCAGCAGCGTCACGGACAGCGCCAGGGCGATCAGCATGAACGCCGGGAAGGCGGCGCCGGCGAACACGTCGTGGACGCGACCCATGAGCCGCTCGCCCACGTCGCGCTCCGCCTCAGCGGACATGCCACACATCGGCCAGCGCCTTCCAGTTGGCGAAGTAGTACACGACGAAGGTCAGCAAGAAGATCAGCGTGAGGGCCACGGTGCCCGGCACCTTGTGATCCCCGACGTGGTCCCCCTCCTCGTCCGGCTGCGCCGGCGCCTCGCTCGCCGCCTCCGGCTGCAGCTCATCCGGCTGCGGCTCCTCCGGCGCCGGGGTCTGCTCCGGCGGGGGGATCCGGGCGGCCTCGCCGCCGCTCTCGGCGGTCTGATCGCTCTCGATGCTCACGACGACGCTCCCTCTGCCTACCAGGCGGTCATGGCGCGGCCCTCGTTCTTCTTGCCGAAGAACACGGCCGCGACGGTGAGGAGGATGAACAGCAACAGCCCGAGGAACGCCATGACGCCGCCGACGCCCATGATCCCCAGCATGACGTGGGCGCCGGCCCCGAAGCTGTGGCCGGCCTGCTCGATGTCGTAGTGCCGCCGGGGCACCCCGTACGAGCCGGCGAACGACATGGCCGCGGCGAAGATCGCGATGCCGCCGCCGAACAGGTACGGCTGGATACGCGCCAGGGGCCGCAGGTAGTACTCGCGCTGGAAGACCAGCGGGACCACGTAGTAGCACAGCCCCATGAAGGCGAGCGTGGTGCCGCCGACCACGGTGGCGTGGAAGTGGCCCGTTATCCGCAGTGTGTTGTGGGCTATGATGTTGATCTGCTGCGTGCCCAGCGTGACGCCGGTGATGCCGCCCATGAAGCCGAAGATCACCAGCGACAGGAAGAAGGCCGAGAAGCCGGGGTTCTTCCAGGGGGCGGCGAACAGCCACCCGAACAGGCCCTTGTCGTGGCCCTTGCGGCGCATGGCCACTTCGACCGAGGCCGGCACGGTGAACCCGTGGATCATGGAGGCCAGCACCGCCAGGTACATGGCGTAGGACGTGTTCCAGATCTTCCAGCCCGCGCTCACGCCCGGGTCGACCAGCAGGTGGTGCGCCGACGCCAGGTTGATGAACAGGATGTAGAGCACGAACGCCGTGCGGCACACCGCCTCGTTGAGCGGCTTGGCGCCGGTGGTCAGGTGGGCCAGGAAGTACCACACCGCGACCATGGCGCACACGTTGACCTGCTGCGACATGTGGCCCAGGCCCCACCACAGCGTGCGGTACAGCCCGGCGTCCACCTCGGCGATCAGCCCCAGCGACCACAGCAGGGCGGGGATCAGCGCGGCGGCCCCGTGCAGGATCGTGACCACCGCGATGATCGCCGCGGCGGTGGCGCCGAACACCACCAGGGGCATCGACCCCTCATAGGTCCGGTCACGCTTGGCGATGTAGATGGTCGCGAAGAAGTTGATCACCCCCACCAGCACGCCCACCGCCACCAGGATCAGCCCCAGGTAGAAGCCGGGGTGGGCCTTGAGGGGGACGTAGGAGGTCATGAGGACGTCCGCCTTGCCCGTCAGGATCAAGGCGTCGACCAGCAGCGCGCCCGCGAGCATGAGGACGAACCCCACCCAGGCCCATGTCTTGGAGGCCAGGCGGGAGTTCAGCAAGCTCGTGGAGCAGAAGTAGAGGATCGCCACCTCCAGGAACAGGATCCAGAAGATCAGCATGTTGATGCCGTGCAGCGTCAGGACCCGGTAGTACCAGACGTCCGACAGCAGGTGCACCACCGGCCAGCGGGTCAGCGCGAGGAGGATCGCGCCGATCGCGCCCACCAGGAGGAAGACCACGGCCAGCACCGCGTGCAGCCGGATGAACATCTGCGCCGTGAGGCACACCTTGAGCCCGGTGGTCTCGCACGTGCGCACGTCAGTGGGGTTGTGGTTGCCCATCTCGCTGCTCACTCCACGATGATCTTGCCGGTCATCTGGTGATGGCCGATGCCGCAGAACTCGTTGCAGATCACCCGGTACTCACCGGCCTCGGTGGGGGTGATCGTCAGGACGTGGTCGTATCCGGGGAGGATGTGGAAGTTCATGTTCATGGGCTGCAGCGAGAAGCCGTGCTGCACGTCGACCGACGAGCAGTGGAGGCGGTACTGCTGCCCCTTCTTGAGCTTCAACACGGGGACGTAGGCGAACTGCTGCGCCTTGAGGTAGGCGTCGCCGCCGGGCGGCGGCTCGACGATCGGCTGACCCGACTCGTCCTCACCGACCTGGTAGCTGGCGATGAAGCGCTGCACCCGCTCGGCGAAGTCCATCGGGTGGACCCGATAGGACTCGCCGGTGCTGTTCTGTTTCCCGCGGAAGTGCCAGTAGGGCATCATCGCGAACATGAGGAGGCACCACACCAGCGCCAGGCCGACCCAGGTGCGCTCGGCGCCGGTGGGGGGCTGGAACCAGTCCTTGGCGGGGGGGTGAATGCTCACGGGGCCTCCTCAGGGCAGCCGGGCGGTCGGCAGCAGCAGCAGCTCGAGCCAGCCCCACAGGGTGTAGGAGATGAAGGGGACGGCGACGCCCAGGGCCAGGAGCAACCAGGGGTTGTCCATGAGCTTCTGGACGGGATGCCTCAGATCGGGTTCGTCGACGTCGTGCACGCGCGCGCCTCCTCGGCCGCCAGCTCGGAGCGCGTCCAGCGCTCCTTGCAGGCGGCAGCGACCATGGCCAGGAACAGGACCCCGCCTGCGACGGCCACCAGGCCGCCCAGGCCCATGACCACCAGGCCGGCCCACTCCCCGGTGGAGCGGACCGCTTCTCCGTAAGACTTCCGCGCCGCGCCGTAGACGCCGGCGACCGCGAACCCGGCGGCGAACACCATCTGCCCGCTGCCGAACAGGAGGGGCTGCCAGCGCGCGGCGCGGCGCAGCCTGCCCTCGGCCAGCGGGAGCCCCAGGGGCGCGAGCAGCACCCCGGTGACGGTCATGAACGCCGCCGTCACCGCGCCGATCGAGGCGTGGTAGTGGGCGGGGACGACGGTGTTCGAGCCGCGGATCATGGCGCCCAGGCCGAAGCCCAGCACCGTGAGGGCGGCGCTGACGGCGAAGCCCGTCAGGCGCGGGTCGCGCCACCCCGACCCGAGGCGGCCCTCGCGGCGGGCGCGCAGGAGCGCGCGCAGGCACAGGATCAGGAACACCGTCACCGGCGGGAAGATCCCCCACCGCATCATCTGGGTGAAGGCGTGCCGCCCCGCCCCCGTGCCCGAGTCGAGCGCGAGCAGCGGCCCCGCCAGGGTCGGCAGCACCAGGGCCCCGAACAGGAGGGTCGCCGTGCGCCGCTCCACCGGCGCCCGGCCGAGCGCCGAGGTGAGCAGGATCAGCCACACGCTGACCATGGCGCACACGTTGGCGACCTGCAGCACGTGGCCTCCGCCCCAGAAGGCCAGCTCGTAGCGGTGCTCGGGCGGCAGGTCGCCGCGGACCGAGATGATCCCCGCGGCGAAGGTGGCCAGCGCCAGCAGGAACACCACCCCGCTGGCGCGCAGCCCCGGCCGCGCCGCCGCCGGCAGCCCCGGGAGCACCCCCGCTCGCTCCTCGCGGTCGGGCGAGAGGCGGCCGTCGAGCAGGCACAGGGCGATGCCCAGGCCGAACAGGGCCAGCCCGGCCAGGAAGGCGGGGTGATCGAGCACGGGCAGGTAGTTGGCGAGCACCGGCTCGACCCCGCGCACAGCGGTGGAGCCCACCAGCAGCAGCAGCCCCGCCGCGCCGGCGCCCGCCCCCAGGGCGGCGAGCGGCCTCGAGGTGTCGCGGGCGGGCAGGAGGAAGTGGAGCCCGCATAGGAAGGCGTAGA
>JAWLGW010000614.1:0-4843 GCA_041690735.1 Planctomycetota bacterium | reverse complement strand
CGATCGACTGCGCCGTCGACCGGCGCACGATCCTGGGCTGCTTCCTGTTCGACGGCGACAACGTCTACAAGCGGGTGCAGGTCCTGTCGGGCGGGGAGCGGGCGCGGCTCAAGCTGGCCCGCATGCTGCTCAAGCCGAGCAACCTGCTGGTGCTCGACGAGCCGACCAACCACCTCGACCTGCACAGCAAGGACGTGCTGCTCACGGCCCTGCAGGGGTTCGGCGGCACCACCGTGTTCGTGTCCCACGACCGCGAGTTCCTGGCGGCCCTGGCCACCTCGGTGCTCGAGATCGCCGACGGGAGGGCCCGCTTCTTCCCCTGCGACTACGAGCAGTACCGGTGGCGGATCGAGCGCGAGAAGGCCGAGGCCGGCGCGGCCGCCGCCGAGCGGGAGAAGAAGGCCGCAGCGGCGGCGGCCAAGCCGTCGGGCAACGGCGCGCAGGGGGGGAAGAAGCGCGGCGGCCAGGCGGCCTCGCCCGCCGCGCGCCGCGAGCAGAAGCGGGCGGTCCGCCGGCTGGAGCGCGACGTCGAGGAGCTGCAGCAGGGCCTCGAGGAGAAGGAGGCCCGGCTGGGCGAGCTGGAGGGGCTCATGAGCGAGCCCGGCTTCTTCGACTCCCCCGACCGCAGCGCCCCGGTGGTGAACGAGCACAAGGCGCTGCAGATGGAGATCGCCGCCAGCTACGAGGTGTTCGAGGCCGCCCTGGCTCGCCTGGAGGCGGCCCAGGCCGCCTTGGAGTAGCGGCGCCGACTGCTACGATCGCCCGCCGTGAGCTGTCCCAGCTGCGGCTACCCCGACAACCCGCCCGCCGCGAGCCTGTGCCAGGCCTGCGACGGCGCGCTGCCGGGCGCTCCGCCCGGGGGCCCCGCCCGGGAGGGCCGGCGCGTGATCGTCGGCATGCGCCCGGCGGCGCCGGCGGCCGACGGCGACCCCGAGCAGGATCTGGGGGAGGAGCCGTTCGTGGTCGGCGGGGTGCGGATCCCCCGCGGCCTGGGGTGGGTCGCGGTGGGGCTGCTCCCGGCGCTCCTGTTCAGCCTGTCGGGCTGCGGGCTGGTGGAGCTGTACAAGAACGGCGCCCGCTTGCTGTTCCACGAGACGGGGCACTTCTTCGCCGCGGTGTTCTTCGGCCACCCCGCGATCCCCTCGGCGGCCGGCATGACCCACGTCTACCCGCAGAAGCCCCTGATCGCCCTGGCGGTGTGGGGCGCGATCGCCTACGGCGCCTGGCGGTTCCGCGACGCCCGCCCGGTCGCCGCCGCGTTCGCGGGGCTCGCGCTGCTGTACCCCCTGCTGGCGGCGACCCGCTCCCACGAGCACCTGATCTCGTTCGCCGGGCACGGGTTCGAGGTCGCCTTCGCCTGCTTCTTCCTGTGGCGCGCCCTGTCGGGCGGGTTCGCCGAGGAGCTGGAGCGGCCGCTGTACGCCCTGCTGGCCTGGATGCTGTGGGGGCGCAACGTCACCCTGTGGGGCGCGATCGCCTTCGGGATCGGGACCGAGCGGGCGGTGTACGAGTCGATCGCGATCGCGGGCGACAACGACTTCGTGCGGATCGCCGACGGCCTGGGCTGGGACCTCGCGCCGGTCGCCCTCCTGATGCTGCTCTACACCCTGGCGCTGCCGGCGGCGACGCTGGCCGTGTGGTGGTTCGGCTGGCGCCGGCCCGCCGACCGGGCCCGCCTGATCGCGTGGCTCAGCTTCAAGCGCTGAGGCGAGCGCCCGGCGGCTACCGCACGATCTTGCGGTCGTCGCCGAGGAAGATCCCCTTGAGGTTCATCTGCAGCTGCTCGGGGTTGTTGCTGGCCTCGAGGGCGGTCGCCTCGTCGATCAGGCCGCGGGCCACGAGGTCGAGCAGGCCCTGGTTGAAGTCCTGCATGCCGTCCTCCTTCCCGCCCCGGACCACCCCCTCGATCTTCTTGTCCTCGCCGTCGAGGATCAGCTTCTGCACCGTGGGCGTGACGATCAGGATCTCCTGCACCGGGACCAGGCCGACCCCCTCGCGGCTCGCGGGGAGGATCTTCTGGCAGATGATCCCCTTGAGGCTGAACGACAGCGACTGGCGCAGCTGACGCTCGCGGTCGGGCGGGAACATGTCGATGATCCGGCCGATCGTCTGCGAGACGGTCGAGCTGTGCAGCGTCCCGAACACGAGGTGGCCGGTCTCGGCGGCGGTGAGCGCGGTCTCGAAGGTCTCGCGGTCGCGCATCTCGCCGATCAGGATCACGTCGGGGTCCTGACGCACCACGCTCCGCAGGGCGGCCGGGAAGGAGGGGACGTCGATCCCCACCTCCCGCTGGTTCACGAACGCCTTCTTGTCCCGATACAGGTACTCGATCGGGTCCTCGATCGTGATGATGTGGCAGCGGCGCTGGGTGTTGATCCACTCGATCGTCGAGGCCAGCGTGGTCGACTTGCCGCTGCCGGTGACCCCGGCCACGATCACCAGGCCCTGCCGCTGCGAGGCGATCCACCGCATGGCGTCCACCCGCAGGTGCAGCTCCTCGAAGCTGGGGACCTCGGTGTTGACCCGGCGCACCGCCAGGGAGACCGAGCCCCGCTGCCGGAAGGCGTTGATCCGGTAGCGGCCCACCTTGGCGATCGAGTAGGCGAAGTCGAGGTCCTCGCCCCGGGCGAAGGCCTGGGTCTGCGTGGGGGTCAGGATCTGGTCGAGCATCTCCTGGATCGTGGCCGCGTCGAGGGCGTCGGCGTCGAAGTAGCGGATCTTCCCCTGGATCCGCAGGATCGGCGGGTTGCCGACCTTGAGGTGCAGGTCCGAGGCGCCGTACTTGTTCATCAGGCGCAGCAGGCGCTCGAGGCCCTTGAGGTCGTGCTCGTCGCTCACGCGGATCCGCTTGCTGCGGCGGGCCCCGTCGGTGGTGGGCTCGTTCACGCGGCGCCTCCTGCCCCAGCGGGGCCGCCGGTCAGGATAGGTCCGCTCCCGGCTCCAGTCCACGCGGACCGGGGGCCCGGCCGGTGACCGTCCGGTGGCAGCGCTCGGGTTAACCTTGGGTCGCGACGGAGGTGCCCCATGGCTCCACAGGTCTCGCTCGCGGCGATCGCCGCGACCCTCCTCCTGGTCGGCTGCGTCGGCGTGCACCAAGGGCGCCCCGAGAGCCGCGGTGTCCGCTCCGTCGAGTCCCGCGGCCGCGTGGACGCGGCCAGCGCCGTCGCCTGGCGGCAGATCGAGGTGGGGCACCCGCCAAAGGCGACGCACGTGGGCTACCTGAAGACCGAGCACCGCGGCGCCCTCGGCGAGTCGCACTGGGTGTACGACGGGGCCTTCACCCTGGTCGGGCGGGTGTCGCCCCGGGGGAAGACCGTGCGGATCACCCTGGAGGGGCGCGAGGTCGACGAGGGCAACTTCGCCCTGGAGCACGCGCTGCTGCGGCTGTTCGGGTACGCCAAGGAGCGGGCGGTCCACCTGGAGCCCATGCCGGATCCGCGCGGATAGGGCTCCTGCGCCCGAGCGGGCAGCGCCCCGGGCGCGGCGCTTCGGCCGTCGTCGCCGGCGGCCCGGGTCCGGCTGACAGCGCCTTGTGCCTGCAAACACGGAGCTCTATGCTCGGGGCTGTGACGCCGGAGCAGCTCGAAACGCGCTGGGTCACCCCGCAGGGTCGCGACGTCCTGCAGCGGGTGCTGCGGGACCTCCATGAGGAGGGAGGGCTCAACCTCCCGGCGATCCTCGAGGAGCTCGAGGGGACCGAGGAGGTCCCCGACGGGCTCGACCTCCGCTACGCCCCGCTCGAGGGGCAGCACCTCGAGGAGGTCAACCTGTATGCGGTCGACCTGTCGGGCGGGTTCCTGAGCGGCGCGCGCATGCGCAAGGCCGACATTCGCGACGCGCGCCTCGACGGCGCGATCCTCGAGGGGGTGGACCTCAGCGAGGCCTACCTGTCGGGCACCACCCTCACGGGGGCGCTGCTCAAGGGGGCCAACCTCGCCGGGTCCATGCTCGACAACGCGGACCTCGCCGGCGCCGTGCTGAGCGGCGCCTCTTGCCACGACGCCTACTTCGCGCAGGCCAACCTGATCGAGGCCGACCTGCGGGGGGCCAACCTGACCCAGGCCGACTTCTCCGGCGCCGTGATGCGCGGGGCTTCGGTCAGCGCCGGGGCCCTCGAGCGCGCCGCCGCGCCCCCCAGCGACAGCACCGGCTTGGTCGTGGAGGCGCCGACCCCGGCCCGCCGGAACGTCCGTCCGCGGCGCGCGCCGGCCCCCTCCCAGGCGCTGCGCCGTCCTCCGCCGGGGGCGACCGGCCGCGGCCCTCGGCCAGCCACGCGCACCCCCTCGGGCCCCGTCGCCCGGGGCCCCGCCCGCGGAGCGCCCCCCCGCTCGGGCGTCCACCCGCGCCCCTCGCGCAACGGGGCGCCCCTGCGGGACTGGGATCAGGCGCTGGCGAAGCTGATCCCCATGCGTCGCGCCTGCAGCCGGATCACGGTGGTGATCGACGGCGTGGAGCACGTGATCTTCGAGAGCGATTAGCGCTCGCGTCCGGCCTCCGAAGGCCGGCCCGGGACCTGGGGCGCTGCGGGGCGGAAGGCGCGCTACTCGCGCGGTCTTCGGGGGTCCGAGCGCGAGCAGGGGGAGGGGCATAAGATCGGCTCGTGCACACGGCCGTCGTCGTCGCCTACCTGTCGGTGCTCGCGGTCCTGGCGCTGTTCGGGCTGCACCGCCTGCACCTCGTCGTGCTGCTGGCGTGGCGCCGCCCGGCGCCGCCCCCCGAGCCGACTGCCGTGTGGCCTACGGTGATGGTGCAGCTTCCCCTGTACGACGAGGCGAACGTGGCGGCTCGGCTGATCGACGCCGTGGCGGCCCTGGACTACCCGCGCGACCGGCTCGAGGTGCAG
>JAWLGW010000613.1:4218-4853 GCA_041690735.1 Planctomycetota bacterium | reverse complement strand
CGACCACGACCACGACCACGACCACGCCCACGACCACGAGCGCGACCACGACCACGAGCGCGAGTTAGGCCGCCACCTCCTTACGCAGCAGCGGCGTGCTCATCACCTTCTCGACCCAGGCGGTGGTCGGGCCGACGCCCGCCGCCGCCGGGGCCTCGAGAATCGTCTCGAGCACCCGCGGCACCTGGTACGGGTCCGCGAACTGCTCGACCGTCACCTCCGCGAACGGCGCTCGCAGCGCCGCCGCGCACTCACGGACCGTGCGGCCCCGGGCCCAGCCGGTGCCGCGCGAGCAGTCGACGAACGCCAGCGCGTCGACCCGGTACCCCAGCTGCCGGAACGCCTCCGCCAGCTGCTCCCCCGGCTCGCCCGCCTCGTCACCGACCACGATCACGACCAGCTTGGCGCCGGCCGGGATCCGCACGCCTTCCCGGTGGAGGGCGCGCAGCGCCGCCGCGTGCTGGGTCCCGCCGCAGGCCCGCAGCCGCTGGAGCATGTGCTGCACCGCGACCCGGGTGGGGGCCTTGGGCCGCAGCACCGTCCCCATGGTGTCGAAGGCCGCCACGTGGAGCCGGTCGGGCGGGAAGCCGGCCAGGATCCGCGCCAGCGCCTCCTTGGACTGCTCGATCGCCCGC
>JAWLGW010000613.1:0-4208 GCA_041690735.1 Planctomycetota bacterium | reverse complement strand
TGGAGCCCGACTTGTCGACCCGGAACATCACGTGCCCCACCGCCTGGCCGGTCGCCTTGGCGACCGCCCGGCGGGCGGCCGCGTCGGCGGCCCCCGCCAGCTCCTCGCGCACCGCCCGGCCCTTGACGTTGCGCGCCACGTTGAGGGCCCGCTGGTCGGTGGCGGCCTGCACCGCCCGGCGCCAGCGCGCCCGCACCTCGCGGTCCTCCAGCAGCCCCAGCGCCTCCAGGGTCGGCGTCAGCCGCCGCAGGTCCCGGTCGGACAGCGACGGCAGCAGGGCCGCCAGGATCGCCGGCGTCAGCCCCAGCTCCCGCGGCAGCCGCCCCACCACCTCGGCGTAGGCCAGCTTCTCGGCCGCGATCTTGGCGCAGATCGCCTCCTCGCTCAGCCCGTCGAAGCGCTCCCGCTTGACGAGCTTCAGCCCCTCCAGGCCGACGGTCCGGTGCCCGGCGGCGGCCTGCGTCTGCGGCCAGCCCAGCAGCTCGAAGAACAGCTGGGTGCGCGGCTTGTAGCCTGCCTTGCGGGCGATCTTCTTGATCGTCTGCTTGAAGCCAGCCTTCACCAGGCCCTCGAGGAGCGGCAGGTTCGCCTCGCGCGCGGCGAGCCACTGCCGCGCCGCCGAGGTCCACCGCCCCAGCGGGGCCTTGCGCCCCGCCGGGCTGGCGAAGCCCGCCTCCCGGTTGAGGGCGGCGACCTGCGGCAGCTCCAGCAGGTTGGCGACCCGCAGCACCCCCTTGGGGTTGAGCATGCGCTTGGAGTCCTTGGCGTAGAACAGCACCATGGCCTCGCCGATCGCCCGCAGGTCGTCCTCGTGGAAGGCGACCTGCCCGTCGTCGTCACGGACCGGCCGGCCGGCCAGGGGCTGGACGAGCATCAGCGCCGCGCAGGCGACCTTGAGGTCGCGCCACTCGGTCTCCCGCAGGGCGTAGCTGGCGAAGTGCGCCATGAGCGTGGGGTTGAGCTGGTAGATCTCGAGCAGGCGCCGGTACAGGTCCGCCGCCGCCGGCGCGAACAGCCCCGCCGGCACCGGGCGCGCGCCGCGATGCCGCCGCGCGCTCCGCCCCTTGCGGGCGACCCACCGCCCGCCGACGTCGAGGCCGGGGCGGTTGTGCCACAGGTGCGCGCTCGAGCTGAGCACGAGGTCGAGCAGGCGCTCGGCCGGGCCGACCTGCGCCTCGGGCAGGGTGGGGTTCGGGCGGGCGGTCACGGTCATGGCGCGCCTCCAGGACAGGGTGAAGCACCCGAGGGACGAAGCCTTGATAGGCCCCCACGAGCGGGGGCCCCAGGAGTCGAACCCAGCGGCGCGCGGTTGGAGCCGCGCGCCGATACCCAGTGCGTGTGGGGCCTCGTCAGCCGGGTGCACGCCGCCATACCCGAGGCCGGCGCGCGCCTGTCACGCGCCCTCGACCTCCGGAAGCAGCGAGGGCCGCCGCGCGGCGCGCGACGGCCCTCGGTTAGTTCGTTGGCACTCGAGTGGAGGAGCCGCGAAGTACGGTTACAGCGTACGAAGCTGATGCCTTTACCAACTAGGCTACACCCCCGCGTGTGGGGGCGGCGGGAGTCGAACCCGCGAACGTCAGGTGCGTGTGGGGCCTCTCCGGCCGAGTGCGCCCCTTCGACGCGACCCGGCCGGCAGGCTGTCACACCCGGGTCGACAGGCGCCCGCGCAGGTACTCGCGGTAGTAGCGCGAGATGTAGCTGACGCTGATCCCCTTGGGGCAAGCGGCCTCGCACTCGGAGTAGTTGGTGCAGTGACCGAAGCCCTCGGCGTCCATGGCGGCCGCCATCTTCAGCGCCCGGTCCTTGCGCTCCACCTGCCCCTGGGGCAGGAGCGAGAACTGGCTCACCCGGGCGGCGACGAACAGCATGGCCGAGGCGTTCTTGCAGGCGGCGACGCAGGCCCCGCACTGAATGCACTCCGCCGCGCTCATGGCGGCGTCGGCCACGTCCTTGTGGATCGGGTGGGCGTTGGCGTCGGGCGCGCAGCCGGTGTTCACCGACACGAAGCCGCCCGCCTGCTGGATCCGGTCCAGGGCGTTGCGGTCCACCACCAGGTCCTTGAGCACCGGAAAGGCCTTGGCGCGGAACGGCTCGATCCACACCGTGTCGCCGTCCTTGAAGTGGCGCATGTACAGCTGGCAGGTGGTGGTCTGCGCCTCGGGGCCGTGGGGGACGCCGTTGATCGTGAGCGAGCAGGCGCCGCAGATCCCCTCGCGGCAGTCGTGCTCGAAGGCGATCGGCTCCTGCCCCTGCTCCATCAAGGTCTCGTTGACCTGGTCGAGCATCTCCAGGAAGGACATGTCGGCGCTGACGTCCTTCGCCTCGTAGGTCTCGATCCGCCCGTCCGTCGGCGTCGACTGCCGCCACACCTTGAGGGTGAGGTTCATGGTCCCGGCCATTACTTGTAGCTCCTCACCGCCAGCTTGACGTTCTCGAACTCGAGCTGCTCCCGGTGCAGCTTGGGCTCCTCGCCGGCGCCCGCGTACTCCCAGGCGGCCACGAAGGTGAACTCCTCGTCGTTGCGCTTCGCCTCGCCGTCCGGGGTCTGGTGCTCCTGGCGGAAGTGGCCGCCGGCCGACTCGTCGCGCATGAGCCCGTCGCGACACATGAGCTCGCCCAGCTCCAGGAAGTCGGCCACCCGGCCGGCCTCCTCCAGGGCGGGGTTGATCCCGGTCTTGGCGCCCGGCACCGAGACCTCCTTCCAGAAGGTCTCGCGCAGGGCGGCGATCTGCCCGATGGCCTCGGTCAAGCCCTCGGCGGTGCGGGCCATGCCGCACTTGTTCCACATGATCTCGCCCAGCTCCCGATGGATCGAGGCGATCGTCCGCTTGCCCTTCACCGCCAGCAGGCGGTCGAGGTGCGCGTCGGCGGCCTTCACCGCCTCACGGCAGGCGGCGTGGTCCTCGGGGACCGGGTCGAGCTTCACCCCCGCCAGGTACGGGGCGATCGTGTACGGGAGGACGAAGTAGCCGTCCGCCAGGCCCTGCATGAGGGCGCTCGCCCCCAGGCGGTTGGCGCCGTGGTCGGAGAAGTTCGCCTCGCCGATCACGAACAACCCGGGCAGGTTGCTCATGACGTGGTAGTCGACCCACAGGCCGCCCATGGTGTAGTGCGGGGCGGGGTAGATGCGGAACGGCACCTCGTAGGGGTCCTCGCCGGTGATCTTCTCGTACATGTCGAACAGGTTGCCGTACTTGTCGGCGATCGCCTTCTTGCCCACGCGCGCGATCGCGGCGGCGAAGTCGAGGTACACCCCGCGGCCGCCGGGGCCGACGCCCCGCCCCTCGTCGCACACCTCCTTGGCGGCGCGGGACGCGATGTCGCGGGGGGCGAGGTTGCCGAAGCTGGGGTACTTCCGCTCCAGGTAGTAGTCCCGCTCCTCCTCGGGGATCTGGCCCGGCGGGCGGGTGTCGCCCTTCTTCTTGGGCACCCACACCCGCCCGTCGTTGCGCAGCGACTCCGACATGAGGGTGAGCTTCGACTGGTGGCTGCCGCTCACCGGGATGCAGGTGGGGTGGATCTGGGTGTAGCAGGGGTTGGCGAAGTAGGCGCCCCGCTTGTGCGACCGCCAGGCCGCGGTGGCGTTGCAGCCCATGGCGTTGGTCGACAGGTAGAAGACGTTGCTGTAGCCGCCGGTCGCCAGCACCACGGCGGCGCCGGTGTGGGTCTCCAGCTCGCCGCTCGTCATGTGACGGGCCACGATCCCGCGCGCCCGCCCGTCGACCACGATCAGGTCGAGCATCTCGCGGCGGTAGTGCATCGTGACGCCGCCCTTGGCGCCGCCGCCCCGGGCGATCTGCCGGCTGAGGGCCGAGTAGGCGCCCAGCAGCAGCTGCTGGCCCGTCTGTCCCCGGGCGTAGAAGGTGCGCGAGACCTGCGCGCCGCCGAAGGAGCGGTTGGCGAGGGCGCCCCCGTACTCGCGGGTGAAGGGCACGCCCTGCGCCACGCACTGGTCGATGATCGCCGAGCTCACCTCGGCCAGGCGGTAGACGTTCGCCTCGCGGGAGCGGAAGTCGCCGCCCTTGACGGTGTCGTAGAAGAGGCGGAACACGCTGTCGCCGTCGTTCTGGTAGTTCTTGGCGGCGTTGATCCCGCCCTGCGCGGCCACGCTGTGGGCGCGGCGCGGGCTGTCGTGGTGGCTGAAGCAGTGGACGTCGTACCCCTGCTCCGCCAGCGTCGCCGCGGCGGACGCGCCGGCCCCGCCCGCG
>JAWLGW010000612.1:0-4856 GCA_041690735.1 Planctomycetota bacterium | reverse complement strand
AAGGCGCCGAGTCCTGACCGACAAGAGCGCCAAGAAGAGAGAGGATAGCGAAGGGAGCTGGCGGTCGAGCGACAGCTCCTCCCTTGGCGCTCATGGCGACCTTGGCGGTCGGATCTTCGCGCCCTTGGCGGTTGCTGAGGCAGTCCTTCGACGCCGCCGGAGTGGCGTAGGGGCAGGCAGGTCAGGTGCCCGGAGGCGCGCGCCGAGCTCCTCGACTACGGCGCGACCCGGCGGTCGCGGATCAGCTGGAAGACCCAGCCCAGGCCGGCCTGGTCGTCGCGAATGAAGGCGACCAGCCCGCGCAGGGCGTCGGTGACGCCGGCGGCGTCGAGGGCCACTCCGCCCACCCGGGCCGCCTCGACCGCCTCCACCACGCTCAGGAGGACCTCGGCGGGCGAGCGGGTCTCGCCGGGCGCCGGGTTGAGGGCGGCCCGCAGCAGGTTGAGGACGGTGCGGCCGCTGTCGGCCGTGAGCAGGCGCTCGAAGGCGCGGACGCTGTCCGGGACCAGGGGGTCGGTGGGGTCGAGGACGTCGGCGAGGTAGGGGGCGAGGTCCGCCATGGCCCCCGGGTCGGGCGGCTGCTGGAGGAGGATCACCGAGACCTTCACCACGCCGCCGAAGATGTCCTCGGGGGTGGTGCGCTGCGGGGTGAGCAGGTCCACCAGCCCTTGGTGGATCAGCCCGCGCGAGGGGGCGGCGTCGATCGTGCGCACCACCGACAGGGCCGTCACCAGGTGGGGGGAGGCGGCGGCGTCGCGCAGCGCCTGCTGGGCGGCGGCGACCTCGCGAGCCCGGTCGGCGGGGTCGGCAGGGAGGGCGGCGGCCAGCGCCTCGAGGCCGCGGGCGGCGAGGGGGATCAGGCCCCCGTTCTTGAGCTGCTCCTGCCCGCTCACCTGCACCCGCTGGAGGAACACCGCGAACAGCGCGTCCGCCAGGGCCTCCAGCTCGGCCTCGCGACCGGCGGCGACCACCCGCCGGTCGAGCTCGCGCAGCGGCTCGAGCAGCAGGTGCGCCCGGGAGGGGACCTGCGCGCCGCGGGCGTCGAGGATCACCGCGTCGTCGTCGACCAACCGCTCGAGGGCGGCGGCCGCCAGGTCGACGGCGCTGTGGCCGGTGACCGGGTCGTGGACGCCGCGGGACAGGTCGATCGCCTCGAAGGCGGCGTCGAGGGCGCCGCTCTCCAGGAGCAGGGCCAGGTCGCCCTCGTAGGGGCGCAGCACCGGGTCGTAGTCCTGCTGGACCCGCACCAGCAGCCGCACCAGCAGCTCGACCTCGCCCCGGTCCTTGAACGCCTTGGCGATCGGCAGGAAGGCGTCGAGGGCGCCCGACTTGGCCAGGGCGTCGAGGGAGGAGAGGTCCTGGCTCACGCCCGAGCACACCAGGTTGGTGAGGAAGCCCGGCATGGCGTTGAGGATGCTGACCAGGCCGCTGACGGTGCTGGGGCTGAGGCCTGCCATGGTGTCGAGGACCAGGACCGCCAGGTTCTGGCCGAAGAAGCTGCACCCGTTCACCCGCGCCAGCAGGTCGAGGAGCCGGTGCACCGCCGAGCGGTTGTCCTGCTGACCGACCCAGGCCGGCTGCGAGGGGTCGACGGGCAGCGACGCCTGCTCGTCGATCGTGTTGCGGTCGGCGTCGGGCACCTGCTCCCGGGCCACCTCACGGAAGGTGAACAGCGGGGCCAGCTGATAGGGGAAGTCGGGGGCCGTGGCGCCGAGGTCCGCCAGCACGTCCATGAGGTGGCGGGCCGTGGAGGTCGAGCTGCCGCTCGGCTGCTCGAGGAGGTCGTCCGCCAGGGGCAACAGGTCGTCGGTGAGCTGGATCACCGCCGGGTCCGACAGGCGCCGCCCCGCTCCCGCCTGCTGGTGCGCCTGGGCGCTCGCCTCCAGGGCCCGCGACAGGGCGACCACCACCCGCTCGGCCAGGGCCGGATCCCGCTGGAGCACCTCGCGCCCGGCGCGCACCATGGCCGGCGCCGCGTCCGGCTCGAACAGGGCCAGGGCGCCCCAGCCGAGGTCGGCCAGGGGGCCGTCGGGGTCGTAGCCGCCACCCGCGCCGGGCGCGGTGGGCTGCCCCAGCGCCGCCTCCAGCACCGCCAGCGCCGGCCGCTCCGCCCCGCGGGCCAGGAGCTGGCCGACCAGCGCCAGGTGGATCGCCAGGTGGGTGCGCTTGGCGTCGACGTACTCGTACAGCGGCGCGCCCGAGCCCGCCACCGCCCGTCCGGTCACGTCGTAGCCCGGCGCGTTCGCGTCGCCGAAGGTCGGCAGGTCGATCGGCGCGCCCTGCGCGTCGACGAACCGGCCCGAGGGGTCGAGGTCGGCCAGGCCGTCCCCGTCGCTGTCGACGAAGGGCGCGTACACGCGGCCCGTCGCCGGGTCGACCGCCACCCGGGGGGCGCCGCGGTCGTCGACTCGCGCCACCCACTCGGCGGGCCCGAAGTCGAAGCTGCCGCGAATCACCGCTTCCTCGGTCAGCGCCTCGGTGAGCTCGTCGAGGGCGGCGGCCAGGCGCCCGCTCGAGGGCTGCCCGGGGGCGGGCACCTGCAGGAGCAGGTCCTGCGCCAGCGCCAGCAGGTCCTGCACCAGGGTCGGCTCGCCGTTGGGCTGGCCCTGGTCGTCGACCCCGTCGTTGTCGGCGACGAGCTGCGCCGTCGCCTGCCACAGCCGCTCGGTCTCGGAGTAGTTGAACATGCGCCCCAGCAGCTGCAGCACCTCGCGGGCGGGCAGCGGGGGGTGGGCGTGGGACGAGCTGCGCAGCAGACGGACCAGCGCGGCCGTCGCGCGTCCGTCGTTCGCCAGGCGCTCCAGCGCGTCGGCGGCGTGCAGGGCGAGGGTCGGCAGGGTGCCGTCATCGACCAGGGCGAACAGGGCGTCGGCGGTCTGGGTGACCCCCTGCAGGGTCCGCACGTTGACCACGTCGTTGACCGCGCGCACGAAGGCGTCGCGGTGGGCGTCGAGGGTCGCCAGCCGGGCGTCGCGGCTGGGGCCAGCGGGCTCGTCAGCGATCGACTGGCGATACAGCCGGAAGGCGACCGCGCCCAGGTCCTGCGCGGCCAGGACGCCGGCCACGGAGGTGGCGCGGCTTCCCCCGGTGTCGATCGAGTCCTGGCTGCAGCCCAGGGTCCACAAGCACTGAGAGACCACCAGCAGGTGGCACAGCAGGGCGCGCGACCGACGACGGCGCATGAGGCTCTCTCCCGGGGCTCGGTGGGGTGCGAGGAGCGAACCGGGCGCTGATAACAAACGATGCGCCATTGGTTCAGGCAGGGCAGCCCTTGTAGTGCAAGCAGTTAGCGAGCGGAGCCGGGCCCGATTCTGGGCGCGCCCCGCCCGAAACCGGAAAAGGCGCTGTGCCCCCTGCGCACGGTGCTGTGGCCGCGCGGCGACGTGCGGAGATTGGATCCCTGGTGCCCTTGCAGGCTCCGCACTACCGTGAGCGTTGGAGAGGAAGGCGCGACCCGGCGGTTCCACCCGCCCCTCCCCGCCTCGCGGCGGGGACGCGCCCTCGAACACAGAGAGGAACGCGAGGCTCCCATGAGAACCACCGCGTGGCTCACGCTTACCGCCCTGGCGCTGTTCGTCAGCGCGCCCGACCTCGCCCACGCCGACGAGGTCCACCTCAAGAACGGCCGCACCCTGGTCGGCAAGGTGGTGGGCGAGAAGGACGGGATGCTCACCCTCGAGATCGAGGGCGGCACCTTCTCCTTCCCCAGCGACGAGGTGGCGCGGATCGAGGAGAAGAAGACCCCGCAGGAGCGCTTCGCCGAGGTGTCGCGCACCGTCGACATGAACGACCCCGCGCAGGTGGCGCGCCTCGCCGAGTGGGCGACGCGCAACCACCTGGGCGAGCAGGCGCGTCAACTCCAGGAGATGGTGCGGGGGCTCGAGCTCCAGCGGCACGTCGACCGCGCCCGCGCCAGCAAGGGCGCCGGCGGGTTCCTGGAGGCGCTGGCCTGGGCGACCGACCGCGGCTACTCCCGCGACGTGCGCCGCTGGCTGGCGGAGCAGGCCTACGCGGCCGATCCCGAGCACCAGGAGGCTCGGCGGGCGCTGCACCGGATCGAGCTGGAGGAGGAGCAGGAGCGGCTGGCGGCCGAGGAGGCCGAGGCGGAGCGGCTCCGGCACGAGAGCAGCCGCGCCGACCAGGAGGCGGAGCGGTCGCGCCGTGACCAGCTCGAGGCGCTGCGCCAACAGCTCGACCGGCAGGAGGGCGAGACCGAGGCCCTGCGCGACCGGCTGCGCCAGCTCGAAGCCCAGCAGCAGCAAGCCCGCGTCCGGCGGCGGCGGACGGTGATCGTCAAGCCCAACCAGGGCGACCCCTGTCAGGCGGGGCAGCAGCCGCTGGCGCCGATCATGCGGGGTCCGCTGCTCCGCCCGTCGTCGCCCAAGGCCAAGCGCGCGAGGCGCTAGCTGGCCTCGCGGCACCGGCGACCGCTCGTTCGTGACCGACCACGGGGGGCGATCTTCTACACGGTCGGCGCCCTGACCCTCGACCCGAGCACCTGCCAGGTCCCTGTAGGGCTCCCGCCCGTTCAATGGGGCGCGCGTCGCGAGAGCGTTCCCCCGATCCCCCTCGGGCCTCCCCCGACAGGCGAGAACGGTTGGCGGAGGTGACGCCCGGCGTCACCCCCCGCCCGCCGTGCCGGCGCAAGTCCCTGTCTCGTGAGCCCGTCGGCGACGGGTTCGCAGCTTGCAGAGGGGAGCTCCAACAGGGAGTCGCCATGTCACGCTCGCTCCGCGCCTTCACCTTGATCGAAGTGATGATCGTGGTCGCGCTCGTCTCGATCCTGCTCGCGATCTCGATCCCGCTGGTCCTGGCGAGCAAGCGCTCCGCCAACGAGGGCAGCGCCATCGCCTCCT
>JAWLGW010000611.1:0-4863 GCA_041690735.1 Planctomycetota bacterium | reverse complement strand
TCAAGGACGCGTCGGCGACCTCCGCCACGAGCAACGCCTGGCGCGGGTGAGCGTCCCCGTAGTAGCCGAGGGGAACGATGCGAAGTCGGGCTCCGGCTCGGAGTCGTCCGAGGCGGCAAAAGGCAGCTGAACGCGCGGCGTAGCCATCCCGTGGACCGCGACCGTAAGCGCGATGTTGATTCGCTGGATGGCCTCCGCGTGGGGAGTGCCTTGAGGGCTCACCTGGACGAGGACCCCGCACAGGAGCTCCACCCGCTCGTCCTCGAACATGCCGAGCGCGACCATCCGCTCGTATTCCGCCCGGGAAATGGGGCGGACGGTCTCGGGAGCGAGCCGGTCCACGTCCAACATACGCACAGGACACCTCCTGCCCGGTGCGCCCACCTCGGCGGGAGACCCTAACAGGACCCTACGACGCGTCGTCTTGCGGGGCCGCGCCATCCAGGCGGGCCAACGCCCAGCGGGCGTGCTCGGCGACGGTGGGGTCGTCGTGCGCCGCCAGCTCTTCGAGGAGCGGCCGGTGCTCGGCGTCGCCTTCGTTGCCGAGGCCGGTGGCGAGGTTGCGCAGGAACCCGCGCTTGCCCGCCCGCTCCCAGGGCGTCGCCCGGGCCAGGGACTTGAAGCCCCGCAGGACCCGCTCGGCCAGCGGACCCAAAGGGGGATTCGCGCGCTCGGGGTCCGGCGCCAGCTCCGGATCGGCAGGCGGGGCGAACTTCTGGTTCCAGGGGCACACGGACTGACACACGTCGCAGCCGAACACCAGCGGTCCCGCCTGTTCCCGCAACCGCTCGGGCCAGGGGCCGCGATGCTCGATCGTCAGGTAGCTGAGGCACCGGGTGGCGTCGAGCTGATACGGCGACGGGAAGGCGTCGGTGGGGCAGGCCTCGAGGCAGCGGGTGCAGGTGCCGCACGAACCCAGCGCGTCCGGCTCGTCGGCGGGCAGGTCGCGGTCGAGGACCAGGCCCCCCAGAAAGAAGAACGAGCCCCGGCGGGGGTGGATCAGGTTGGTGTTCTTGCCCACGAAGCCCAGCCCCGCCGCCCTGGCGTAGGCGCGCTCGAGCAGGGGCGCCGTGTCGCAGAACCGCCGCGCCTCGCCGCCCGGCACGAGCCGCCGCCACAGCTCGGCCAACAGCTCCAGCCGGCCGCCCAGCACCCGGTGGTAGTCGTAGGGACCCTGGGCGTAGGTGGAGATCACCGCGCGGCCCGCGCCCTTCACCCCCGGGGCGGCGGAGGGCAGCGCGCGCTCCGGCGCGTAGGTGAGCGCCACCATGAGCACCGCCCGCGCCCCCTCCAGCAGCGAGCTGGCCTGCGCCCGCGCCTCGGGAGCGCGGGCCATGTACCCCATGGTGCCGTGCCGCTCCGCCGCCAGCCACGCCAGCAGCCGCTCGCGCTCCACCGGCGGGAGCTCGGCCGGCGCGATCCCCACCGGGTCGAACCCCACCTCCCGCGCCGCCGCCTTTAGCCGCCGGGCGGCCTCGGCCGGACTCTCCGCGGGCTGGCCCGAGTCGGACAGGGTCCAGGTGTGAGAGGGAGGGACGCGCCGCGCCATGCGCTCATTGGAGCACGGGCGCGCGTCGCGAGCCCCGCCGCGCCAGACGGGACCGGACCCGACCCTGGGTAGGGTCCCGAGCGGGAGCGGCGGCCGCACTGAGCGTTGGCGCGAGAGGAGTTGAGGCAGCGGTTGGCCTGGGCCTGCGGATCGCTGGCGCGGGCGTTCACCGTCCGGAGGTCAGCGAACGGCTCGGGGGCGCTCAGCCCGCCGCTGGCGGCTGGGAGCGCGCCTGCAGGGCGGCGGCGACCAGGACGGCCGCGAGGGCCGTCAGCCAGACCCAGAAGCCGGGGCCCAGGGCGATGACCTCGGCGCGGGTGCCGCCCTCGTCCATGGGCACCGACTTCAACAGCGCCGCCAGCGGAGCCAGGAGCAGGGCCAGGGCGCTCAGGGCGACCGCGGCGCGCGGGGCCTGGACCAGCAGCAGCAGCGCCGCCACGGCGCAGGCGGGGTTGGCGAGCCAGGCGAGGTAGCCGGCCTTGTGCGGATGTTGGCCCCACTCGCTCACGCTGAGCAGGCCGATCGGACCGAACAAGAGGGTCGGCAGCCCCGGGTAGGTGCGGTCCCCGGCCAGGCGGTAGGCCGGCAGGGGGAGCGAGATCAGGAACAGGAGCAGGGCGGGGGCCAGGCTCAGCAGGCGCTGCTTCACTCGCCGCAGACCGCCTCCACCAGGGCCTGGAAGAAGCCGTCTGCCGGCGCCTCGGCGGCGCGCTCGAGCCGGTCGGCCGCCGGGGCCGCGCCGAGGGCGCGGCGAATGGCGCGCTGGAGGGCCGCCCGGTGCGCCTGGGGGCTCTGCGCCAGGGCCCGGACCAGGCCCACCTGGTCCTCGACGTCCTGCCCCAGCAGGCGGGCGGTGTGGCCGTCGTACAGGCGCCGGGCGGCCGCGCGCAGCTCAGGGTCGCGGGCCGGGTCCGGGCCGAGGAGGCCGGCGAGGGCGGCATCGACGTAGGCCTCGCGGCCGGGGTAGCGGCTGGCCCAGTCCTGGCTCACCAGGACGGCGAACCACAGGTCCGGGACGCCGAACTGGCCCGCGCGCAGACGCCGGGGCACCGAGATCCAGGGCTCGCCCTGCGGCCGGTGGACACCGGTGAGGCCCAGGTGGTCGAGCTCCTGCTCCCACCAGCGGGCGTACAGCTCCTCGCGCTCGAGCAGCGCCTCGACCCGCGCCGCGGGCCCCGCATCCAGAGCGCGGCGCTCGTCCGGGTCGAGGGCACGGCCGAGCAGCGCCTCGGCGGCGCGGGTCCAATCGCGCGCCGCCCGAGCGGCGTCCGGGGCCCCTCCCTCTTCTCCGGCGGTGCTGGGCGGGTGGACGGCCTCGATGCTCAGCTGCGTCGAGCCGGGCGAGCGCCCGTCGTGGACCACCAGCGCCACCAGGTAGCGGCCGGGGTGGTCCGGCGTCAGCTCTGCGCGCGCCTGCCCCTGCGTCTCCAGCCGCGCGATCGAGCCGGCAGGCTGCGCCAGGAGCATCCACCGGTGGGTGAGCGGCGCCCCGTCGGCGGCCGCGCTGTCTGCGGCCGACAGGAGCACCGTCTGCCCGACCCCCGCGCGGCTCGGCCCGCTCAGGCGGGCCGTGGGCGCCACCGCCACCAGACGGTCGCCCTCGGCCTCCAGCGTCGGGGCCGATACCTCGGCGGGCGCCGTCTCCGGGGGGGCCGCCGCGGTCTCGGGCGCCTGGCGCGGCCCGCCGACCGCCGTGCCGAGCAACACCAGCAGCGTCGCGAACAGCAGCCCCACCAGGAGGAGCGCCAGGTTGCGGAAGGTGCGCCGCTCCCCCTCTGCGCGCTCCAGCAGCGCGCGCAGGGCCAGGACCTCCACGGGGCCCGAGTAGACCTGCGCCGGCAGCGCCCGCGGAATGTGCTCGCGCGGCGCCCCGGCCGGCGCCAGGGACCGGGAGGGCGGCGACGCGGCGGGAGCAGGACGCGCGACCGGCGCCACCACCGTGGGGTCGTGAGGCTCCTCGGCCTCCTCCTCCGCCGCGACCATGTCCTTGAAGATCAGGGTGGTGCGGCCGATCTGCAGCACGTCGCCGTTCTTGAGCAGCGCCTGCTGCCGGGGCGCCAGGCGCTGCTGGTTGACCAGCACGCCGTTGCGGCTGCCCAGGTCCTTCACGAAGGTCCCCTGGGTCGCCTGCACCAGCAGCGCGTGCCGCCGCGAGACCTGCAGGTCGCCGACGTCGAGGTCGACCCCCGCGTCGCGTCCGATCACGGTGACGGCGCCCGTGAGCGCGTGCTCCCGCCGCCGTCGCTTGCCCACCACGATGACCGAGGCCATTTCGCCCCCAGTGTAGTCGCGCCCTCGGGATCCGCCGAGGCGTCCTTGCCCCTCTCACGACGCAAGGGCGAGGCCGGTTCCCAGCCTAACGGGCGGTGAGACTTAGGGCGAGGCGGTCGTAAAGCGTAAGGGTGGCGCAGCAACCAAAGAAGGAGCGCCGGGGGCCAGCCAGAGGCCCCCGGCGCTCGATCACGAGCCTTGTCTGTGGCGAGCGGTTAGCTGTTAGCTGTTAGAGCTGTCGCTCCTCGAGGGCTCCTCGAGAGGAGCCTGGAGGAGAGGCGCGACAACAGCTAACTGCTAACCGCTAACCGCTAACCGCTCCTCGCTTACGAGCAGCCCATGCTGTGACCGCAGTTGTGGCAGCGGTAGCAGCTGCCGTTGCGGACGGTGATGTTGCCGCACTCGCTGCAGAAGGGCGCGTCGCCCATGAGGTCGGCCGCCTGGGCGTTCTGGCCGCTCAGCCGACCGCCCCAGGGAGCAGCGCTGGGAGCAGCGCTGGGAGCAGCGGCCGGGGCCGCCGCCGGGGCCGCGGGCGCCGCCGGAGCCGTGGAAGCGATCGCCTTGGGCGCGTCGCCCTGCGTCGCCTCCTCCTCGTCGGAGAGGTCCGAGTCGGCCGGCTTGACGTGGACGAAGTCGTTTCGGCCCAGGTACTCGTAGCCCAGCAGCCGGAACACGTAGTCGATCACCGAGGTGGCGAACTTGATGTTCGGGTGGTCGAGGACCCGCCCCTGCGGCTCGAAGCGGGTGAACACGAACGCGTTCACGAACTCGTCCAGCGGGACCCCGTGCTGGAGGCCGAGGGAGACCGAGATCGCGAAGCAGTTCATCATGCTCCGCAGGGCCGCCCCCTCCTTGTGCATGTCGATGAACAGCTCACCCAGCGAGCCGTCGTCGTACTCCCCGGTGCGCAGGTAGACCTTCTGCCCGCCGATCCGCGCCTCCTGCGTGAAGCCGCGGCGCTTCTTGGGCAGGCGCTGGCGCAGCAGCCTGGGCTGCACCGCCGGCGTCGGCACGACCTCGGCCTTCGCCTGGGTCTCCTCCTC
>JAWLGW010000610.1:0-4866 GCA_041690735.1 Planctomycetota bacterium | reverse complement strand
CTGCCGGGCCTCCTCCTCACGGCGCTGTTCACCGCGGGGTGCCAGAGCGGGTTTCGGGTCGCCGGGCGGGTCGAGGACGCCCGGCTGGGGACGCCGATCAGCTTCGCTCAGGTCGAGGTCACCGAAGCTCCAGGGCCCGAGCACCACGGCGTGCTCTTCGCGCGGCGGACCGACCCGGAGGGGGAGTTCGCGGTGCTGCTCCGGCCGCGGTCCGGCCTCGCCTACACGATCGTGGTGCGCGCGGAGCGGTACCGTGAGGCCCGCGAGGCGCTGGTGATCCCCGAGCTCGACGGCGAAGCGGCCGTGGTCGTTCGCCTCCAGCCGAGCCGAGCCCGGGCGCCCCAGCGCTAACCGCGCAGACGCGCGCGGTCGAGGCGCGGACCCCGGTCGGCCGCCAAGCCCCGCACGAGGGCCTCGATCAACTCCCCCCGCCGCGCTCGCCCCAGCCGCGCCTCGAGGGCGTCGAGCTGCGCGCAGGCGAAGGCCTCGATCTCGGCCACGGTGCAGTAGTCGTACAGCAGCGGATAGCCGGTGAGGCGGATCGTCCAGGTCGTCGCCAGGGCGCGCCCCTCCTGCAGGGCGCGGGCATCGTCCTGCCGCTCCAGCCGCCCGCGCAGGAAGCCGGCGCAGAGGGCGCTCAGCTGCGGCTCCTGGCACACCTCGTACAGGTCGCACAGCAGCGCCCGCTGTACGATCGCCACGCCCTTCCAGATCACGGCGTCCGCCGGCTCGAGGTCACGGTCGGCGGTGACGGCGCCGGTCACCCACCCGAGGGCGTCCTCGTCCAGACCAGCGCAGGCCGCGACGATCGCCGCGGCCACGGCGTCGTATTGGGTGAGCCCAGCGCTGTGCGCGGCCGCGGCCGCCCGCCGCGCCTCCAGCTCGGGCGAGGTCATTAGGCGACGCGGACCAGCTCGGCGGCGAAGTCGGCCACCGAGGCGGGCCGCTCGGCGGGCTCCTTGTGCAAGGCCTGCCGGCAGAGGGCGTCGAGCTCGGGCGTCGCGTCGGGGCACGCCTCGCCGAGGGGCGGCAGGTCCCCCGCCTCGATCTGCTCCACCAGCTCGAACAGGCTGCTGGCGTGAAAGGGGACCTTGCCCGTCAGGCATTGATAGAGCATGGCCCCCAGCGAGTAGACCTCGCTGGCGACGGTCGCCGCCGCGGTCCCCAGCAGCAGCTCCGGGGCCATGTACAGCGGCGTGCCGATCCGCTGCCCCTCCTGGGTCAGGCCGAGGTTCGACTGGGTGTCCTTGGCCAGGCCGAAGTCGGTGAGGATCGGCCGCTGGCCCGGCCCGAGGATCACGTTGTCGGGCTTGAGGTCACGGTGCAGGATCCCCTGCTCGTGGGCGTAGGCGACCGCCTTGCACAGCCGCCCGATCACCGCCAGGGTCTCGCCCAGGCCGAGCCTGCCCCGCGCCTCCAGCAACTGCCCGAGGTTCTTCCCCTGCAGGAAGTCCATCACGAACCACAGCAGCCCCCCCGCCACCCCCGCGTCGTGCACGTGCACGATCCCCGGGTGGGACAGCTTGGCCATGGTGCGGGCCTCCTGCACGAACCGCTGCCGCACCTCCGCCGAAGGATTGAGCTGCTTGAGCACCTTGAGGGCGAACGGCCGCCCGTCGCCGCCCGGGCGGCTGACCCGATAAACGATCCCGTAGTTGCCGGCGTCGAGGTATTCCTCCACCAGCCAGGCGCCGATCGGAAAGCGCGCCTGTCCGGGGGGGACGTTCAGGCGCCTGCGCACCACCGCGTCGGGCCCCGTGGGAGCGGCCCCCGCTTCGACGCCTCCGCCGACCTGACCGACGTCGAGGTCGCTGCCGGACGCGGCCACGTCCCGCGCCGTGTGCTGCCAGCCCGCCACCGCCCGCTCGACGCCGCTCTGGTCGAGGGCCGCCGGCCGCTGGAAGGAGCGGGTGTACCGGCCGTCCTGCCCCATGAAGGGCACCTGCTCGGTCACCTGCTGCACCTGCGGCGAGGCCCCCGACGACTCGAGGTAGACCTGGTGGAGGCGCGCCACGATCGCGTGGTAGCGGTCGAGGCTGAGCAGCCCGCGCTCGACGAGCACCTGCCCCAGCGTCACCGACCGCCCCTGCGCCTGTCGCCGGCGCACCTCGTCCGCGCATTGCAGCAGCGCGGCCCGGTCCACCAGTCGCCAGGCGAGCAGGGCCCGCCCCAGCACCACGTCCTGTCGAGGGAGGGACACGTCGCCTCCGTCCGCCCACCCCCAAGATAACGGGCACGACGCCTCTGAGCCGCTCCAGACAAGGACATAGGGGATCACCCGATGCAGGGGCAGGACGTGACCCAGGGGCTGGACCCGACCCTGGGTAGCGTCCACTTCATCTGGGCGCGACCCAGGGTCGGGTCCCTGCCAGCCGCGACCTTCGCACCGTTCCATGCGGGAGTTAGGTCGGCCGGGGGAGACGTCCGTTCACTGACCGCGGGTCAGCGAATTCTGGGAGGCCGTGCTGGCGGCGCACGGCGGGGTCGCCTGCGCCGGAGATCCGGCAGGTGTTGCCGTGACAGGCCCCTCCGTATCGTGCGTCATGCGGCGCCCACCCCTCCCACCGCCTGAGACTCCTCAATGCTCCCGACCCTCCGTCGAGTCTGGGCGACGATCGCCGGACAGCGCCTCCGCTACGGCGCTGCGATCGCCGCCCTGGTCCTGGCCTCCTGCTTCCTGTATCTCGCGCCCCTGGTCCCGCAGGCGGTGCTGGACGGCGTGCTCTCGCCCACGCCGGAGCGAGCCTCCCCGAGCACCCACGTCCTGGTCGACCTGCTCGGGGGTCGGGCGGTCGTCCGGGAGCAGCTGTGGCGCCCGGCCGGGCTGTTCCTCCTGCTGAGCCTGCTGGCCGGAGGGTTCACCTACCTCCGCACCCGCTGGGCGGCCGACGCCAGCGAGAGCATCGTGCGCCGCCTCCGGGACAGCGCCTTCGACCACCTGCAGCGCCTCCCCTGCGCCGCCCTCGACCGCGCCGAGAGCGGCGACCTGCTCCAGCGCTGCACCTCCGACGTGGAGACGCTGCGCAGGTTCCTGGCGGGTCAGGTGGTGGAGATCGGCCGCGCGGTGATCATGCTCCTCGTCCCCCTGCCGGTCATGCTGGCGATCGACCCGCGCATGACCGCCGTGTCCCTGGCGCTGGTCCCGCCGATCTGCGTGTTCTCCTTCCTCTACTTCCGGCGGATCAAGGCAACCTTTACCGCCGCGGACGAGGCCGAAGGACGGCTCACGGCCCGCATCCAGGAGAACCTGACCGGGATCCGGGTGGTGCGCGCCTTCGCCCGGCAGGCGCACGAGGAGGCGCTGTTCGACGCGCGCAACCGGGAGCACCGCGACCTCGATCAGCGGCTGTACCGCCTGCTGTCCCGCTTCTGGGCGACCTCGGACCTGCTGTGCTTCGCCCAGAAGGGCCTGGTGCTGGGCGTCGGCCTGGCGCTGGTGAGCCGCGGCACCCTCCAGGTGGGCGCGTTCTTCTACTTCCTGGCGGCCGTCAACCTGTTCGTGTGGCCGGTGCGCCAGCTGGGCCGCATCCTGGCGGACCTGGGCAAGGCGGTGGTCGCGCTGGAGCGGCTCGACGAGGTCCTGTCCCAGCCCCGCGAGGCCGACCCCGCCCGCCCCAGCGGCGTGGAGCACCTCGGCGGCTCGCTCGAGCTCGAGGGGGTCCGGTTCGCCTACGGCGAGCAGCGCGTCCTCCACGACGTGTCGTTCGCGCTGAGCGAGGGCGAGACCCTGGGGATCCTGGGCGCGTCGGGCAGCGGCAAGTCGACCCTGATCGCCCTCCTCCTGCGCCTGTACGACCCCGACGCGGGCACGATCCGCTTCGGCGGCCATGACCTCGCAGGCCTCGAGCGGTCGCTGGTCCGCCGGCACGTGGCGGTGGTGCTGCAGGAGCCGTTCCTGTTCTCCAAGACGGTCCAGGACAACGTGCGCCTGGGCCGCCCCGGCGCCCACGCCGAGGAGGTGGTCGCGGCCACGCGCAGCGCCTGCGTGCACGACGCCGTGACCGCCTTCCAGGACGGGTACGACACGGTGGTCGGCGAGCGGGGCGTCACCCTCTCGGGCGGGCAGCGCCAGCGGCTGGCGCTGGCGCGGGCGCTCCTGCAGCGGCCGGCGCTGCTGGTCCTCGACGACGCGCTGAGCGCGGTGGACGCCGCCACCGAGGCCGCGATCCTGTCCGAGCTCAGGGCGGCGAGGCGCCGGCAGACGACGATCGTGATCGCGCACCGCGTGTCCACGGTCCACGAAGCGGACCGGGTGTTGGTCCTCGACGGAGGGCGCGTGGTTCAGCAGGGCAGACCCGGCGACCTCCTCGCCGTCGACGGGCCCTACCGCCGCCTGTGGGAGGCGCAGGGGGACGAGGCGCAGAGCGAGCGACAGGCCCGGCCCGGCCCGAGCGTCCCTGCGCTCCTCACCACCACCGCCAGGGGATGCGCATGAGCGACCCGACGCTGCAAGAAGACGACCCCCCGCCCAGGCGGCTCGACCTCGCCCTGTGGCGGCGGCTGGCCCACCACGCCCACCCCTACCGCCGCCCGCTCCTGGGGCTGGCGGGGTGCGGCGCGGCGGTGGCGCTGGTCGACGCGGCGCTGCCCCTGCTGACCGGCCGGCTGATCGACATCGCGATCGGCGGCGGCCCCGACGCCACTCGACGGCTGGTCCAGTACGGCCTGGGCTACGCCCTGCTGCTGGTGCTGTTCGCGGGGGCGATCCGGACGTTCATCCTCCTCGCCGGCCGCGTCGCCACCGGGGTCGCCTACGACCTGCGCCGGGCCGGCTTCGCCCGCCTGCAGGCGCTCCCCTTCGCCTACTTCGACGTGCGCCCCGTGGGCTGGCTGGTCACCCGGCTGACCTCGGACTGCGCGACGCTG
>JAWLGW010000609.1:0-4871 GCA_041690735.1 Planctomycetota bacterium | reverse complement strand
ACTGGGCCGAGCCGATCGCCGACACGATCCCCTCGCCCACGCGGGCCACCACCGTCTCCTCGGTGGCGCCGCCGACCAGGCGCTCCAGGCTGGAGCGGACGGTCACCCGGGCCCGCGCCTTGAGCTGGATCCCGTCCACGGCCACGGCGTCGATCGTGGTCCGCCCCGAGGCGGGGGAGGGGCAGTCGATGATCCGGGGGTTGATGGAGGTCCGCACCGCCTCCAGCACGTCGCGCCCGGCCAGGTCGATCGCGCAGGCCTGCAGGAACTCCAGCTTGATCCCGGCGTGCGAGGCAGAGGCCTGCGAGGCGGCGATCAGCGCCATGACCACGTTGGGGACGTTGCCCCGGGCGAGGTAGTGGCTCTCGAGCTCGTCGGCGTGGAGCGCGATCCCCGCCTTGTGCGCCATGATCTTGCTGTCGACGATCACCGCCGGGCTCACGCCCCGCAGGCGCATGCCGATGATCTCGGTGATGCCCACGTAGCAGCCCGACAGGAACGCCCGCAGCCACAGGGCGCCGTCCACCAGGAAGAACACGGCCAGGACCAGGGCCAGGACGCCGAGGAAGGCGCCGAGCGCCATCATTCCAGGCGACAGGGCCAGCGGCAGCGACAGCATGAGCACCTCCGGGGCAGCGTCGAGGTCGGACCCTACCACGGGGCTCCGGGGTGGCAAGGGTTCGCCAGGACCCGACCGATCCGTCTGGCAACGCGCTTGCTAAAACAGGGGGCGTGGCAGCGCGGGCCAGACGACAACATTCTGGCGCGCCGTGACTTGCGGGCCCGAGCGGCCCCCCCTGACAGACCCTTGGAGTGTCAAGATGGCAGACGCGACCGTGGCTGAGAGCAGCGCTGAGGCTAGGGCCGAGGCCCACGAGTTCCAGGCCGAGACCCGAGCCCTCCTCAACCTCGTCATCAACTCGCTGTACACCCACAAGGAGGTGTTCCTGCGGGAGCTCCTCTCCAACGCCTCGGACGCCCTCGACAAGGCCCGCGTGCGCTCCCTCACCGAGCACGACCTCCTGGGCGACGACAAGGACCTCGAGGTGTGGATCACCCCCGACCCCGAGGCCAAGACGCTCACGATCTCCGACAGCGGCGTGGGCATGAACGTCGACGAGCTCAAGGCGAACCTGGGCACGATCGCCAAGTCGGGCTCGGCCGAGTTCGTCAAGCAGCTCACCGGCGACGCCAAAAAGGACGCCAACCTGATCGGCCAGTTCGGCGTCGGCTTCTACAGCGCCTTCCTGGTCGCCGACCGGGTGCGGGTGGTCAGCCGCGCCGCCGGCAGCGAGGAGGCCCACGCCTGGGAGTCCTCGGGCGAGGGCACCTTCACCGTCGAGCCCGCCACCCGCGAGCGGCGGGGGACCGACGTGATCCTCCACCTGCGCGACGATCAGGCCGAGTACCTGGAGCCGTTCACGATCAAGCGGCTCGTCGGCAAGTACTCGGACTTCGTGGGCCACCCGATCAAGATGGTCCGCGAGGAGGCCGAGGGCGAGGGCGAGGAGGCCAAGACCTCCACCACCACCGAGACGCTCAACAAGGGCAAGGCCCTGTGGACCCGCCCCAAGGCGGAGCTGACCGACGAGCAGTACGAGGAGTTCTACAAGCACGTCAGCCACGACTGGGAGGCGCCCCTGTGCCGGACGCACTTCTCGGTGGAGGGCGTGCAGCAGTTCACCGGGCTCCTGTTCGTCCCCAAGCGCCCGCCCTTCGACCTGTTCCTGCGCGAGCACCGCTCGGGGGTCCGCCTGTACGTGAAGCGGATCTTCGTCATGGACGAGTGCGACGCGCTGGTGCCGGAGTACCTGCGCTTCCTCCGCGGGGTGGTCGACTCCGACGACCTGCCCCTCAACGTGTCGCGTGAGGTGCTGCAGGCCGACCGCATGGTCGAGCAGATCAAGAAGCAGGTCACCAAGAAGGCCCTCGACATGCTGCTCGAGCTGGCCGAGGAGCGCCCCGACGACTACCGCGGCTTCTGGGAGGGCTTCGGCCGGGTGATCAAGGAGGGCCTGCACCTCGACCCGGCCAACAAGGACAAGCTGGCCAAGCTCATGCGCTGGGAGAGCAGCGCCGGCGAGCTGACCTCGCTCGCCGACTACGTGGGGCGCATGAAGGAGGGGCAGGAGAAGGTCTACTTCATCGCCGGCCCCGACAAGGCGTTCTGCGAGAAGAGCCCGCACATCGAGGGGCTGCGCGCCAAGGGCTACGAGGTCCTGTACTTCACCGACGCGGTCGACGAGTGGGTCGCCATGGCCCTGCCCGAGTTCGAGGGCAAGCAGCTCGTCTCGGCCATGAAGGGCGAGCTCGACATCGAGGGCGAGACCAAGGACGAGGAGCAGGACAAGGCGTTCGACTCCCTCACCCAGTCCATGAAGAAGGTCCTCGAGGAGCGGGTGGGCGACGTGCGCCTCACCGACCGGCTCACCGACTCGCCGGTGTGCCTGGTGGCCGGGCAGCACGACGCCGGCGCCAACCTGGAGCGGATCCTCAAGGCGGCCGGCCAGGCCAACCTGCCCGGCGGCAAGCGGATCCTGGAGCTGAACGCCAAGCACGCCCTGATCAAGAACCTGCAGGAGCTGGCCAGCAAGGGCGGCAAGGAGCAGTTCGAGCAGCTGCGCGAGTGGACCGAGCTCCTGCACGACCAGGCGCTCCTCACCGAGGGGAGCCCGATCGACGACCCGGCCGACTTCGCCCGCCGCATGAACGCGCTCCTGCTCGACGCCTCGAGCAAGGCGCTGAGCGGGGTGAGCAGCGAGGCGCCGGCCGAGGGCGAGCAGGGCGCCGAGGCGCCGGCCGAGGAGTAGCCTTCGATACGGAGCACCACGCGCGGGTGCGGGTCTTCGCGAAGGGTGGACCGTCCCGGAGCGAGCACCCGCGCGCGGTGGGGGGCGCGGCGGCGCGAAGCCCCCCCGCAACCCACACCGACGCGCCGGCCACGACAGCCGGCGCGTCGTCGTGTACGGTCGGGCTCATGAACCGCCCCGCGCTCCTCGTCGCCTGGCTCCTCCTCCTCGCCCCCCTCGCCCGCGCGGACGTCGTCCACCTGACCACCGGGGGCAAGGTCAGCGGGACGGTGGTCCGCGACGACGACCGCGGGGTGGTGATCAAGACGCCCGACGGCACCGTCACCTTCCCCCGGCGCATGGTGGCCCGGGTGGAGCGCCAGAGCCGTGGGGAGACCCTGCTGGCGCTGGCGCGCGAGCGGTTCAAGGCGGGCGCCTACGCCGAGGCGGAGCGCCTGTACCGCGAGGCGGCCGAGGACCCCGACGCCGACCTGGCGGCGAAGGCGCGCCGCGAGCTGAAGTCCATGCTGGCGGCGCGGGAGAAGGCCAAGGGCATGCGCCGGCCGCCGCGCACGCCGCTGCCGCTGCCCGGAGGCGTCACCGGGACGGCGATCGAGGGCGAGTCCCTGCAAGAGCAGCTCGATCGGGCCCGCAGCGCGATCGACGCCGGCGACGGGCTGCACTCCTCGCGCCTGCTCGAGCCGCTGGCCACGGGCAACCCCGAGCAGCGGGTGCTGCGCTACCTGTACGGCCGCGCCCTGGAGCTCGCCGGCCGGGACGACGAGGCGCAGCGGGAGTTCCTGGCGGCCCTCGGCCGCGAGGGCGCCGACGGGCGCCCGGTGGGCTGGCTGAGCGACCTGGCGCGGCGGCGGCAGGCCGGGCTCGAGCTGCGCAGCCGCACGCCCGGGGTCGGCGGGCGCGGCTGGCGACGGCTCGAGCCTTCCCCGACCTTCGCCGTGTACGCCCCCGCGGCGCGGACGGACCCCTGGCTCGCCAGCGAGCCCGAGCTGGCGCTGGCGGCGGTCCTCGAGGAGCTGTCGATCCCGCGCCGCGACCTGTTCCTGGCCGGGCGCGTGCAGGTGCTGGTGTACGCCGACGCGGCCGCCCTGGCGGCGGACCGCGGCGGAGAGCGCCCCGGGCTCCCGCCGGGAGCCGGCCACGAGGCGGCGCTTCCGGCGCCCGACGGCGCCCTGTGGCTGCTGGTGGCGACGGCCGAGCAGGAGGCGTACGGCGCCGCCCTCCGCCACCAGCTGGCGCACCTCGCCCTGCGGGAGGGGATCGCCGAGGCGCCGCCCTGGCTGCGCGAGGGGGCGGCCTGCGCCCTGTTCGGCGCGCTCGCCGGCGGGACGCCAGCGCCGCGCCTCCCCGACGACCTGCGCGCCTTCCTGAGCGCCGAGGAGGCCCCCGCGGCGGGCGAGGCCGGCGCGCGCTTCTGCAGCCAGGCCCAGGCGGTGTACGAGGCCCTCGAGCGACGCCTGGGCCGCAAGGGCGCCCTGCGCTTCGGCCGGACCGTGGGGCGGAAAGGCCTCGACGAGGCGTTGCGCGCCAGCGACTTGAGCCTGGAGTCGCTCGCCGCCAGCGGCGATTGAAACCTTCCCCGCTCCGGAGCGTCTCTCTCCTTGGTCGGAGGCGACGACAGCGGAAGGGGAGGGAACCCATGACCGACGTGATCGCCCACGCCGAGCGCGTCCTGCGCCACAGCCAGCGCTTCTTCCTGCGGCTGTGCGCCTGCTGCGACCGGGCCGTGGCGCCCGGCGGGCGCCCGTGCGACCACTCCCGCGAGCTGCTGGCCCAGGCCCGCTCGCGCCACCGCACCTTCTTCGATCAGCCGCGCACCGCCTGGTCCCCCTCGGCGGGGCCCTGGCTGCAGCCCCCGCTGGCCGAGGTGGGCCTGGCCTGGCCCGAGGCCTCCCAGGGCGCGCTGCTCGCCCTGGGGGCCAGCCGGCACGCCGGTTAGCCGGACCGGGCAGGCCCAATTCACCGGCTACTCATTTAGAACTGCACCCTGGGATCGGTCCTGCCGCCTCGGCACAATGGCGGCCTGACCGACCCCACCCACCCGCTGCTGCAGCCCCACGTGGA
>JAWLGW010000608.1:0-4882 GCA_041690735.1 Planctomycetota bacterium | reverse complement strand
CCGCGCCGAGGCGCTGGAGGCCGAGGCGGCCGTGCTGGTGGCGGCCGCCGCCGGCGCCGGCGACGCCGAGGCCCTGCGCGAGCGGGTGGGCGCCCTGGAGGCGGAGCTGAGCGAGGCCCAGGCCGGCGCGGCCAAGGCGGGCGAGCTGGAGGCCAAGGTGAGCGAGCTCGAGCAGCAGCTCGCCGAAGTCGAGCAGAAGGCGTCGCAGGCTGGCGAGGCGGCCGACGCCGGTGAGCCCGCCGAGCCCGTCACCGAGGACGACCGCCGCCAGGCCCGTCGCCTCTCGGAGGCCCTCCTGGAGGAGGTCTTCAGCGACGACGAGGAGAAGACCAACGCCGCGCTGGAGGCGGGCAACTTCCTGGAGACCTTCGCCGATCAGCTGGGGGAGGCGCGCAAGCAGTACATCAAGCGGATCCCCGCCGCGGTGCGCGCCGAGGTCGACTACTGGGAGGAGACCCTGCAGGCCTTCCAGCAGCGGAGGTGGTAGCGGGCTCGCCCAGGAGGCGCGTCAGCCTGGTCCCCGAGTCCGAGTCCGAGAGGCTGTCGCAAGGGCCGCGGTAGCCCGCAGAGATCGAACACGGAATATCAACAGCAAACAGAGAATGGGAACAGGGAATGGCTCCGCTGGAGGCAACGCAGTTAGGTCTCGGAGGACGAGCCGTTCGCTGTTCTCGTAGGGCCCCTCGCGAGGCGCTCCTCGCACTTTGCGACAGCCGCGGAGGGGCGCCTCACTCCCCCCGCTTGAACAGGTCGAGGAACCGGTCCTCGTACTCCTTGAACACCCCCTGCTGGTCGAGGACCGACTTGAGCTGCACCGCCTTGCCGCGGTCCCGCTCCGCCTGCACGAACAGGGCCTCGATCTGGGCCACGACCGCGGGATCGAGCGCCTCCTCCTCCTCCTCGGTCTCCGCCGGCTCCTCGAGCTCCTCGTCGGCTCCCGCCTCCTCCAGCAGCTCCGCCAGGAGCTCGGCCAGGCGCTCCTCGAGGAGGGCCGCCTGCTCGTCCAGCTCGGTGAGGTCCAGCCGGACGCCGGTCAAGTGGGCGAAGGTGCGGAGCGCCGCGGCGGCCGCCTTGGGCTGCGGGATCGAGCTGGCGAAGTAGGGGAACTCCCCCAGCAGGCATACGCCGGGCAAGCCGCGCTCCTGGGCGGCGGCGAGCAGCACGCCGTTGAGGCCGCTGATCGCGCCCTCGTCGAGGAGGTGGACCCGCCCGATCCCCACCGCTCGCAGCAGGGAGGCCTCGGTGGCGGCGGCGAACACGCGCGAGGGGGCGCGCGGGTCGGAGGGGGTGGCCATGGCGGCGAAGGTGGCGGCGCGGCGGGCGCCGAGGTCGACGGCCCGGTCGATCAGCTCCTGGCACAGGGCGTAGCCGCGGACGCGGGGCTGCGCCTCGCCGACGAACACCAGCAGGTCGGGCCCGTCGGGGTTGCGGCACGAGTAGAGGGTGCTGTGGGGGTAGCGCGCCGGCAGGACCAGGCCGCGACGGACCTCGACGGCCTCGAGGTCGAAGAAGTCCCGCGACGGGACCTCGCCGACCGGCTCGGCCCGGAGCGCCTCCAGCAGGTAGGTCCCCGCCAGCACGGCGACGTTGCCCATTCCGGGCCACACGGCGACCAGCCAGGGCGCCTGCGCGCGATCGGCCATGACTCCTCCTGCGGAGGAGAGGAGCAAGCCGCTTGCCGGACCAGCGTCAGCCGGTGATCACCAGATAGGCGATCGTGGCCAGGCCCAGCACGATCACCAGGCCCAGGGCGGCGATCGCCGCCAGGATCTTGGGGCTGATCTCCTCGGCCGCGGCGCCGGCCCGCGCCGCCCGGCGCTTGCCCTTGCCCTTGCCCTGCTGCGGCCGCTCCCCGCTCACCGGGGTGGGCAGGACGGCCTCGGTGGGCTCGCCGCGCAGGTAACGCTCGATGTCCTCCGCCATGGCCTCGGCGGTGGGGTAGCGCTCCTCGCGGTCCTTGGCCAGGGCCATGAGGCACACCCGTTCGATCGGCTCGGGCACCTCGGGGTCGAGCTCGCGAGGCGGCTTGGGGTCCTCGTCGAGGACCTTGCGGTAGACCTCGTACGGGTTGCGCCCCACGAACGGCAGCTTGTTGGTGAGGATCTGGTACAGCATGACGCCCAGGCCGTAGACGTCGCAGCGGCGATCCACCTCGTGCCCCTTGCCCGACACCTGCTCGGGGGACAGGAACAGGGGCGTCCCCACCATGGCCCCCTCGGCCGTCAGCTTGAAGCTGCTGTCGAGGTTCTTCGCCAGGCCGAAGTCGGTCAGGATCGGGAACCGGTCCGGCTCGCGGACGATGATGTTGGCGGGCTTGAGGTCGCGGTGGATCACCGCGTGCTCGTGGGCGTAGTGCACCGCCCGGCAGGTCTTGGCCACGATCCCCAGCAGCTCCTCGCGGCCGAAGGTGCGCTGCTTGATGTGGCCCTGGAGGTCGCGCCCCTCGATCAGGTCCATGGTGAAGTAGGGGATGTTCTCGTAGATCCCGATGTCGTGGATCTTAACGATCCCCGGGTGGTCCAGGCGCATGGCGCTCTGGGCCTCCTGAATGAACCGGCGCAGCTGCTTCTCGTTGGCGTTCTCGACGTTGATCAGCGCCTTGAGGGCGTACACCCGGCCGGTGTCGCTGGCGCGGGCGCGGTAGATCACGCCCATGCCGCCGGCGGCCACCTCCCCCAGGATCCGGTAGGGCCCGAAGTCGAACTCCGGCGCGTCGTCGGCGATCCCCAGCAGGCGGCGGATCCCGGTGTCCTTGCGCGGCTTGGCGGGCTCCGCGCCGGCGGGCTGCGCCGGCGGCGACGCCGCGGCGACCGGCTCGGCCACCACCTCGTAGTCGACCCCCACGTCGCTGGAGAGGGTGTTCCAGGTGCGCTCGGCCGCCTCGATCTCCTCGGGGGTCACCTGCTGCGGCAGCTGGGACCACTGGACGTTCTGGGCCGAGGGCTGGGCCGAGGAGACCCGCTCGGCCGAGACGCCGGCGGGGAGGTGCCCGCTCTGGCGGACCGCGTCGTTGAGCCGCTCGCCGCCGCGGTACCGACCCGTGGCGGTGATGTCGGGGGGGAGGGCGGCCTTCGCCTGCTGCTGCTGGACGAGGTGGGCCCGGACCCGCTCGGCGACCTGCCGGTAGACCTCGGCGGTGATCACCTTGCGGCCGATCATGACCTGGGCCAGCGTGAAGGGCCGCCCCTCAGCGGCCAGCCGGCGCTGGTCGGCCACGCAGGCGACGATCTGCTCGTGCGTCGCCAGCTTGAAGCCCATGCAGGCGCGGCCGAACAGGACGTCGGCCTGCGTGGGGACGTTGGCCTCGACCGACGACACGAACCGCCCTCTTCCGGACTGGCGAGTCCTCAGGGTCCGCCCCGCGCTGCTCGCCGTCGAGGGGGCGGTGGGCTGGGGGAGCGGTCAGGCGGACGATAGTCCACCTCGGGCGAGGGTGTCAAGCTGCGCGGCTCGGCGCGGTGGCCGAGGGAGGAGAGGGGGTGTAACCTCGGGGCGCATGTCCTACGAGGAGCCCGACGTCACCTTCCCGCCCCCTGAGTTCGTGCGGGCTGGCCCGCCGATCGCAGTGCGCGACCTGCACCGCCAGGCCTCCGAGAAGTGGGGTCGGGTGGTGGTGGTCGAGCCGCGCCTGCGCCAGTCGGCCCACGAGACCCGCTACGACTTCGTGCGCCGGGGTCCCTTCACCCTCCCGCTGGCGGTCCGCCGGGAGGGGGTCGACCTCGGCAGCAAGGAGGCCTGGGGCTTCTTCACCCACCCCTACTCGGTGTTCCCGCAGGAGGCGACCTTCTACAACGTCCCCGGCTCGGGCTGCCTGGGGGCCCGGCTGTTCGTGCGGGCGGCCGAGGGGGTGCGGCTGTACGACGAGGTGGGGGCGAACCTCCCCGGCTCGGAGTTCGTCGCCGAGAGCTTCGCCGGGGCGCTGGGGGTGCTGCGCCACCGCGTGCTGGGGCCGGGGGACGTGGGCGACCCGCTAGCGGCCGACCTCCTCGAGACCGACACCCGCCTGCTGCTGCTGTTCCACCTGTTCACCGAGCTCCTCAAGACGAGCGCGCCGCTGCGGGTCCTGGGCGAGCTGAACCGGCTGCTCGAGCAGCCGACGCTGCGCAACTTCGCCTGGGACCTGTTCGGTCCCCGCGAGCAGGAGCTCATGCGCGCCCTGGCCGAGGGCGGCGACGAGGCGCTCACCCGCTCGCCGATCAGGTTCCGCGTCGACCAGGACGACTTCACCAAGGTGGTGGACGTGACCGACGCCGCCGGGCGGCAGGCGATCCTCGAGCTGCTGCAGGAGTGGGAGACCTTCGAGCAGGAGCACCGGGAGCAGCTCGAGGCCCTGGCGACGGGGATCCAGCAGGAGGAGGGCAAGCTCGAGCAGATCAAGCAGCGGGTGCGGGACCTGCAGAAGGAGCCCGAGCGCCGCGGCCTGACCGCCCTGTTCTCGCGCAACAAGGTGAAGGCGATCCGCGAGCTCAAGGCGGAGGCGGTGCACGCGATCCGCGCCAAGCGGGCCCTGGAGGCCGAGTTCGACCGGATCCCCGGCTACGATCGGGTGCGCGGCCTCTCGGACCGGGTGAAGGGGTTCGAGGGCATGATCGAGTCGGTGTACACCCTGGCCCGCAACATGGGCGACACCAACGTCGACCGCTCCGAGATCAGCGCCCTGCAGAGCCTGGCCTGGGACCGGGTGCTGGCCGACGACCCCGAGCGCGCCAAGGCCGGCTGGCGGGCCTACGACCTGCGCCTGCGGGCGGAGCTCCTCCCGAAGGTCCTCATGACCCACGCGATCTCGGCCTACGTGCTGCGCCGACCGGAGGCGCTGCGCGGCGAGGCCTCCCGCCGGAACCTGGAGCGGATCAACAAGCTGGCCCGGCGCCTGATCGAGTAC
>JAWLGW010000607.1:0-4888 GCA_041690735.1 Planctomycetota bacterium | reverse complement strand
GGTCACCGACGCGGCCCGGATCCGCACCTTCGCGATCGGCTTCCGCGAGGCGAGCTACGACGAGTCGGAGGCGGCGGCCACCGTCGCCGCCCGCTTCGGCACCCAGCACTCCGTCGAGGTCCTCGACGCGGACCGCCTGCTGGCGCTGCTGCGCCAGGTCCTCGACCACGTGGACGAGCCGCTGGCCGACGCCTCGCTGATCCCGACCTACGCCCTGTGCCGGTTCGCCCGCCAGCACGTCACCGTGGCCCTGGGCGGGGACGGCGGTGACGAGCTGCTGGCGGGCTACGACACCTTCGTGGCCGAGCGCCTGGCCCGCCCCTACCTGGGCGTCCCCCGGGCGCTGCGGGCGCCGCTGGAGGCGCTCGCCCTGCGCGTGCCCGACTCGGGGCGGCGCATGAGCCTCTCCTTCCGGGCGCGCCGCTTCGTGCGCGGCCTCGACCGGGACCCGGTGCGGCGGAACGTGCGCTGGTTCGGCTCCTTCCTGCCCGAGGAGGCGAGCGCGCTGGTGGTCGGCGCCCCGCCGGCGGAGGCGTTGCTGCGTGAGGTGGAGCGCGGCGCCTTCCCGCCCGGTGAGGCGGCCGTGCTCGACCTGTGGACCCGCTGGTACCTGCCCGACGACGTGCTGACCAAGGTCGACCGCGCCTCCATGGCCGTGTCCCTCGAGGTGCGGGCCCCCTTCCTCGACCCCGAGCTGGCGGCCTTCCTGCACGGCCTGCCGCTGCGCTACAAGCTGCGCGGCCTGACCCGCAAGTGGCTGCTCAAGCGGGCTCTGCGAGGCCGCCTCCCCCGGGGGATCGTCCACCGGCGCAAGCAAGGGTTCGCGGCCCCGGTCAGCGACTGGCTGCGCGGCCCGCTGCGGGCTGAGCTGGAGGCGGCGCTGGCGCCGGCCGCCCTGGAGCGGTGGGGGCTGCTGCGCCCCGAGCCGGTGCAGCGCCTGCTGCGCGACCACCTGGCGGGGCGCGATCGGCGCAAGGAGCTGTGGGCTCTGTACGTGCTCCACCGGTGGCTGGACCGCCACGGCGCCGCGGGGGCCGCCCCGTGACCGCTCGCCGCCCGGTCAAGGTGATCGTCCAGATCCCCTGCTGGAACGAGGAGGAGACCCTGCCGGTCACCTTCGCCGCGCTCCCCCGCTCCCTCCCGGGGGTGGACGTGGTCGAGACGCTGGTGATCGACGACGGCTCCACCGACGGCACGGTGGAGGTCGCCCGCCGCCTGGGCGTCGACCACGTGGTGCAGCTCGTCACCCACCAGGGGCTGGCGCGAGCCTTCCAGCGCGGCCTGCTGGAGTGCCTGCGCCGGGGCGCCGACGTGGTGGTCAACACCGACGCCGACAACCAGTACTGCGCCGACGACATCCCCCTGCTGGTGGCGCCGATCCTGGCCGGCGAGGCGGACTACGTGATCGGCGACCGCGGCGTGGAGTCGCTGCCCCACTTCTCCTGGATCAAGAAGAAGCTGCAGCGCTTCGGCAGCCACGTGGTCCGCGTCGCCTCCCGGACCGACATCCCCGACACCACCAGCGGGTTCCGCGCCCTGTCGCGGCGCGCGATCCTCCACCTGTCGGTGCACTCGGCCTACACCTACACCCACGAGACGTTGATCCAGGCGGGGCGCAAGGACCTGCCGGTCCGCTCGGTCAAGGTGCGGGTGAACCCGGTCCTGCGCCCGTCGCGGCTGTTCCGGAGCATCCCCCGCTACGTGCTCCGCTCGGCCCACACGATCGTGCGGATCTACCTGCTGTACAACGCCTTCTCGGTGTTCACGGCGCTCGGGTTCGGCGCCCTGGCGCTGGCCATGGCCCTGGGCGTCGCGCACGTCGCGCTGCCCCTGGCGGCGCCCGGCGTGGACCTCGGCGCCGGGCTGCTGTGGAGCGCCGGCGGGGCGCTGTTCCTGGCGACGCAGCTGTTCCTGTCCGCCATGCTGGCCGACCTGCTGGGGGTGAACCGCCGCCTGCAGGAGGAGACGCTGACCTACCTGCGGGCGCTCCACCACCTGGGGCCGGACGAGGCGGGCGCGCTGGGCGAGACGCGCCCGATCCGGCCGGAGGGGGAGGGCCCGTCCGCCTGATCAGCGGGGCGCCGGCCCGAGGCTCATCTCCCACACCTCGAAGCGCGTGGCGGGGCGCCGCCCCCCGACCGCGTATGAGCTGACCAGCCACCGCTCGTCGCGCGTCAGCAGCACGCCCGCCAGGCGGGCGTGCGGGTCGGGGGTCAGGCGCCGCGGCACCAGCTCCGCTCGCCGCGCCACGTCCCACACCCGCAGCTCGTTGCCCCAGGGGCCCGTGGTCCCGTCGCGCTGACCTGCCACGCTGAACAGCAGCCGGCCCCCGGCGGCGAAGGCCGCCCCTGCCGGAGGCCCGTCGTGAGCAGGCTCGCCCACCGGCAGCCCCGCGTAGGTGCGCGCGCCTTCGCCGACGAACCACCGCCCGTCCCAGCTCCCGTCCTTGGCGCTCATGAGCTGGAGGCCGTTCGAAGCGGCATCGCCCACCAGCACCTGGTCTCGCGTCGGATGCAGGACCAGCACCCGCGGCTCGCCCACGATCTTGCCCGGGGCGCCTCGTCGCCACGGGCGCTGGAGCGCCGCCTCGGACGGCCACAGGCGCTCGCCGGTGGCGACCTCCCACCCCGACACCCAGTTCCCCTGGTCGCGCTGCTGCTCGTCGTGCTTCTCGCCGCACGCCACGATCAACGCCCGGGCATCGTGGGAGAAGGCGAGCCGCCGCACGGGCATGCGAAGCGGAGACTCCCACTCGCGGGTGCCCGCGCGGGCGATCACCGGCTGGGGGGCGGGGCCGCCGCCCACCGCCGCCAGCAGCGCCTCCCACCGGAAGACAGCGAAGCTGCTGGGGGCCTCGTGGGTGCCGACGGCCAGCAAGGTCCCGTCGTCGCTGGCGCAAAGCGAGCGGGGCCCTCCGCTCTCGCCCTTGGGGAGGGGGAGGTCGATCGCCCCGAACCACCCGGGAGGGTCGAGCTGCGCCAGGTAGAGCACGTAGACGTCGCGGGCGTAGTCGATCCCCGTCAGCGCCGCCAGCGGGTGGCCGGGCCGCCAGCAGGCGGCGTACAGGGCGACTCGCTCGGGAGCCGGGAGCCTGGGGACGTCCCCTGCCGGGAGGTCGCCGCCGACGGCCCAGAGCGCCAGCGCCGACCGCTCCTCGTTGCCGGCCGGCCACCAGCGGGGGATCAGCAGGCGGTCCCCGTCGGCCGGGGCCAGCTTGAGTTGCTCCCCCCAGTGGGCGTAGTCGAAGCTCCTCGGCACCTGCGACATTTTCACGTCCACCAGCTGGGCCCGCACCGGGTCGAGGCCCTCCCCGGATGACGCGAGCCCGCGCCGCAGCCAGCTCTCGGCCGCCTCGATCTGGGCGGCGCCGGTGGCGAGGGAGCGGATCGCGGCCGCCGCGCCCGCGGCGTCGTCCGGAAGCTCCGCCCAGGGGTCGCGCGGCGCCTCGGGCGCGGGCCGGGCAGCCTGCTCCTGAGGAGGCGTCTCCGCAGGCTGCGCCCGGTCGTGCAGCAGGAGCCCGGCCGCGACGACCAGCGCCGCCGGCAGGGTCAGCGCCGTGGCGAGCCGGGGCCATCGCCGCCGAAAGCGCACCACCGCCACGATCGGCCGCTCGCCCCGTCGCACGCGCCCGAGGTCGGCCGCCAGCTCGGCCGCCGAGCGGTAGCGCTGCATGGGCTCCTTCGCCATGGCCCGGCGCAGGACCGCCGCCAGCTCGAGGGGGACCCCCTGCTCGGGACCCGGCCAGGCGGGCTCGTCGTGCAGGACCGCCGCGATCAGGTTGAGCATGGTCTCGCCGGCGAACGGGGCCCGCCCGGTGAGCGCCGCGAACAGCACCGCGCCCAGGCCGTACACGTCGCTGCTGCGCCGCACCCGCCCCGTCGCCCCCGAGGCCTGCTCGGGGCTCATGTAAGCGGGCGTCCCGACGAGCTGCCCCGTGCGGGTGAGCTGCTCGGCGCTCTCGTCGCGCGCGACGCCGAGGTCGAGGAGCACGGGCGACCCATCGGGGCGGAGCATGACGTTGTCGGGCTTGAGGTCGCGGTGGAGGAGGTTCGCCTGGTGGAGCGCCTCGACGGCGCCCGCCAGCTCCTCCACGATCCGCGCCGCCTCCATTGGCTGCAGAGGCCCCTCCCGCTTGAGGCGCGCGGACAGCGGCTCGCCCTCTACCAGCTCGGCGGCAATGTACGGCCCCTGCGGGGCGCGGCCGACCTCATAGATCCGCACCAGGTTGGGGTGGGAGACCCGCCCCATGGCCTGGGCCTCGCGGCCGAACCGCAGCAGCGCCTCGGGGTCGGCGACCGTCTCCAGGATCAGCTTGAGGGCCAGCTCCCGGCCCAGCTGGGGGTCGCGGGCGCGATACACCACGCCCATGCCCCCCCGCCCGAGCTCCCGGATCACCTCGAACCGACCGACCTGCTGCACGCGTCGAGCATAGCGGCGGCGATCGGGCGGGGCGACGCTAAGATCCCCCCATGAGCTGGCTCGACCGCCTGGAGCGACGCTTCGGAAAGCTCGCGATCCACCACCTGACCGTGCTGCTGGTGGGGGCGCAGGCCTTCGGCTTCGTCCTCTCCCTGGCGCGCCCCGAGGTGCTGGGGCGCATGGCGCTGGTCCCCGCGCGGGTGCTGGAGGGCGAGGTGTGGCGGCTGATCACCTTCCTCGCCCTGCCGCCGGCGATCCACCCCGTGTTCCTGTTCTTCGCCCTGTACCTGCTGTGGCTCATGGGCAGCGCGCTGGAGGCCCACTGGGGGCCTTCCGCTACACCCTGTACGTGGTGATCGGCTGGGCGGCGACCGCCGCCGCCGCCTTCCTCGCTCCCGACACGCCGGCGAGCAACGCCTTCCTGGACGCGTCGATCTTCCTGGCCTTCGCCCACCTGTACCCCGACTTC
>JAWLGW010000606.1:0-4901 GCA_041690735.1 Planctomycetota bacterium | reverse complement strand
CTGTTCGAGAGCGCCTGACCGACCGGGCCGCGGGGGCGCGGGCGAGACTGCTCCACTCACCCCCCCCAGCGGGCTCGGTCGCAGCGACGTCGAGCAGCACCCCGGCCGATCGGGAGGCCTACATGCGGCGGGTGGCGGCCGCGGTGCAGGCGATCGCCGCGGGCCACGCCTCCAAGCTGGTGGTGAGCCGCGCCTGCTCGACGCGGGCGCCTCGCGCCTTCAGCCCGGCCGCGACCCTGGCGCGGCTGATCGAGGCGCAGCCCGGGGCCTGCGCCTTCGCCGTCTCGCCGGGCGGGGCCGCCGGCACCTTCCTCGGCGCCAGCCCCGAGCCGCTGGTGCGCGCCCGGGGCGGCGCGGTCGAGACCGTGGCGCTGGCCGGGACGGCGTCCCGACCTGCCGATCTCGAGGCGGCGCGCGCCGCGGAGGCTGCGCTCCTCGGGTGCCCCAAGAACGCGCGCGAGCACGCGCTGGTCGTGGAGGCCGTGCGCCGGGACCTCGCCGGCGCCTGTTCTTCGGTGGAGGTCCTGCCGACCCACGTCCGCCGCCTGCCGGGCCTCCTCCACCTCGAGACCCCCGTGCGGGGCCGCCTGCAGCCGGGAGGGTCGCTGCTCCATGCCGCCGCCGCGCTCCACCCGACCCCCGCCCTCGCCGGCAGCCCGCGGACCGCCGCCGTGCGCTGGCTCCGCGCCCACGAGGGCCTGGACCGGGGCTGGTTCGGCGGGGCCCTCGGCTGGCTCGGGGCGCCGGGGGAGGGGGCGCTCACCGTGGCGATCCGCTGCGCCCTGCTCCGCGGCCGCGAGGCCTGGCTGTACGCCGGCGCGGGGGTGGTGGAGGGCTCGGACCCCGCGCAGGAGTGGGCGGAGACCGAGCTCAAGCTCGCGACCGTGCGCGCGTCGCTCGCGGTGGAGGCGGACGCGTGAGCGCCTGGCCCGGGGACGCCCTGCTCAACGCCCGCTTCGCCGCCGCGATCGCGCAGGCCCTGGCGTCGGCCGGAGTGCGCGACGTGGTGGTCTCGCCGGGCTCGCGGCACACGCCGCTGGTCCTGGCCCTGCTCGAGCGGGCCGAGGTGCGCTGCCGCCTGGTGCTCGACGAGCGGGTGGCGGGCTTCGTCGCCCTCGGCCTGTCCCGAGCCGCTCGGGCCCCCGCCGCGTTGCTCTGCACCTCGGGGTCCGCGGGCGCGCACTACCTGCCGGCGGTGATCGAGGCCCGCGCGTCCGCCGTGCCGCTGGTGGTCCTGACCGCCAACCGACCCCCCGAGCTGCACGGGTGCGGCGCCCCCCAGACGATCGATCAGGAGCGGCTGCTGGAGGGGCAGACGGTCCACGCGCGCCGCCTGGGCCCCGCCGACGGGCGAGACCTGACGCCGGCGGCGCTGGCGGTCGCGCAGGCCGTCGCCGCCGCCCGGGCCCCGCTGCCCGGGCCGGTTCACCTCGACGTCGCCTTTCGCGAGCCTCTATGGAGCGAGGCGCCGAGCGGGCAGGACCCACGCCAGGTCCCCGCGTCTCCGGCGGCCCCGCGCCTGCTCCCGCCTGCTGCGCCCGCGCCCACCGCGGCGGCGCTCGACGCGGTGGTGGACCTGGCGCGCGCTGGACGCGGGGTGCTGGTGTGCGGCCCTGAAGCGGGCGGCCGCCCCGGCGCCGCCGCGCCCTTCGGCCGAGCGGTGCTCGCCCTGGGCCGCCGGCTGGGGTGGCCCGTCCTGGCCGACCCAGCGTCCGGCGCCGCGGAGGGCGCCCCCGCCGTCGCCAGCTACGAGCCGCTGCTGCGCCATCCGGCCTTCGCGGCGGCGCACGCCCCCGAGGCCGTGATCCGCTTCGGCCGCACGCCTCCCTCCCGCGCCCTCACCGAGTGGCTGGCCGCGTCGGGGGCCCGCAGCCTGCTCGTCGACCCCTGGGGTCGGTGGTTCGACTTCACCCACAGGAGCGAGGCCCTGCTGACGGCGGACCCGGCGCTGCTGTGCCGGGCGGCGCTCGAGCGCCTGGGCGCGGGCCCACCCGCCGAGCCGGAGTGGGCCGCCGCCTGGACCGAGGCGGACCGGCGAGCGCAGCAGGCGCTGGAGCGCGCGTGCGCTGTCGGCCGCTGGGGCGGGGCCGTCGCCCGGGCGCTCCTCCGCGCGCTCCCCCCGGGCACCCTGCTGCGGGTGGGGAACAGCCTCGCCGTCCGCGACGTCGAGGCGTTCGCCCCGCCTGGGCCGCGAGCGGTGAGCGTCGCGGTGAGCCGCGGCGCCAACGGGATCGACGGCACCCTCGCCACCGCCTTCGGCGAGGCCCTGGCCTGGCCGGGCCCGGTGTGCGTGCTGCTGGGCGACCTGGCGTTCCTGCACGACCTGGGCGCGCTGGCGGCGGCCCGAGACCTCGGCGTCAGCGCCACGGTGGTCGTGGTCGACAACCGCGGCGGCGGGATCTTCGACCACCTGTCGATCGCGCGGCACCCCACCGCCTTCGAGCGATGGTTCGTGGCCGCGCCCTCGGCCTCGATCGCCGCCCTGTGCGCCGGGTGCGGGGTGGAGCATCGGCGGGTGACCTCGGTAAGCGACCTCGCCCGCGCTGTCGCCGCGCCCCCGGCGGAGGGCGTGCGCGTGCTCGAGGTCCCGGTCGAGCGAGCCGACGACGTGGCCCGCCACCAGGCCGCCTGGCGCGCGGGGGCGGCGGCCGCGTCGCCCCGGGAGGCGTTGGCGTGACCGCCCTCACCGCGCCACCTCCGCCGCGACCGGCCCGGGTGTGGCTGGCGGCGGCGCGACCGGCCACCCTCACGGTGGGCGCGGTGCCGGTGGCGGTCGGCACCGCGGTCGCCGCCGCGTCAGGCGAGGCCCGCCCGCTGCCGGCCTCGCTGGCGCTGGGCGTGGCCCTCGCGCTGCAGGTCGGCACCAACTTGTTCAACGACTACGCCGACTTCCGCGCCGGCGCCGACGGGGCCGATCGGCTCGGTCCCCCCCGCGCCACTCAGCAAGGCTGGCTCGCGCCGCGCCAGGTGCTGACGGCGGCGATCGCCGCCTTCGCCCTGGCGCTGCTGTTCGGGAGCGGCCTGGTCGCCCTGCACGGCTGGCCGCTCCTGGTGCTCGGCCTGGTGTGCATCGGCTGCGGGTTCGCCTACACCGGCGGCCCCTACCCGCTGGCCTACGTGGGGCTGGGCGACCTGTTCGTGCTGCTGTTCTTCGGCGGCGTCGCCACCGTCGGCACCACGTACGTGCAGACCGGCGCCCTCTCTCCTGCCGCCGCCTGGGCGGCGCTGCCGGTGGGGCTGCTCGCCACGGCGGTCCTGGTGGTCAACAACCTGCGCGACCGGGTGAGCGACGCCCGGGCCGGCAAGCGCACCCTCGCCGCCCGGTGGGGCGCGCGCTTCGCTCGGGGCGAGTACGCCGCCCTGCTCGCCGGCGCCTACGCCGCGCCGGTGGCGGCCTGGCTGAGCGGCGCCCTGCCCGCGGGGGCGCTCCTCCCGCTGGCCACCCTGCCCCTGGCGGCGGCGCGGCTGCGCGCGGTGCGGCGCCTCGACGGGGCCGAGCTCAACCCCGAGCTCGGCAAGACGGCCGCCCTGCAGGTCGCCTACGGCGCGCTGCTGGCGGGAGGGCTCCTGCTGTGAAGGAGCTGAGGTGGAGGGTCGTGCCCTACCGGCTCGCGCTGCGCGCCCCCGTCGCGACCGCCCGCGCGCGGGCCTCGCTGCGCGCCGGGTGGTGGATCGAGGTCCGCGACGAGCAGGGCGCCAGCGGGTGGGGCGAGGTCGCCTGCTGGCCCGGATTCGGCGCCGGCCGCGGCCTGGCGGCGGCGCGCCTGGCGCACCTGACGGTCGACGCCCGGCGGCGTCCCCTGGAGGGGCTCGACCCGGCCGCCGTCCACCGCTGGAGCGCCACCTGGGCCAACGCGCCCGAGGTGCGGGCGGGCGTCGAGGGCGCCCTCCTCGACCTCGCGGCCCGCCGCAGCGGTCTCCCGCTGGCGGCTCTGCTGGCGGAGGCGCCCTTCGAGCAGGTCCCCGCCCAGGCGCTGGTCGACTCGCCGGCCGAGGCGCGCGCCGCGACGGAGGCCGGCGTGACGGCGGTGAAGGTCAAGGTGGGTCGCGGCGCCCCCGCCGAGGACCTCGGGCGCGTGCTGGCGGTGCGCGAGGCGGTCGGGCCGGCGGTGGCCGTGGTCTGCGACGCCGGCGGCGCCTGGTCCCCCGAGGAGGCCGCGCGCACCTGCGAGGCCCTCGCCAGCGCGGGCGCGGACCGGGTCGAGCAACCGACCGCGCCGGCGGACCTGCCGGCGGCTGCCTGGGTGCGGGCCCGCTCGCCGATTCCGGTGTGGCTCGACGAGGGGGTGCGGGACGCGATCGACCTCGAGCGCGCCGTGGCGCTGGCGGCGGCCGATGGGTTGGTCGTGAAGCCGACCGCCGTGGGCGGCGTGGCGAGCGCGCGCGCGTTGCTCGACCGCGCGCGGGCGGCCGGGTGGCGGGTCGCCCTGTCCCACCTGCTCGAGACGACGATCGGCCGGACCGCTGCGCTCCACCTGGCCTGCGCGGCGCGCCTCGCCGATCCCTGCGGCCTGACGCCGGTGCTGGCGCGCGAAGGGCGCCCGCGGGGGCCGCTGACCTTGCCCCGCTCCGCGCCGCCCGCGGAGGTCCCCTTCGCCCCAGGTCTCGGGGTGACGCCACCCGGCGCCGCCCTGCAGGAGGTGAGCTCGTGATCCTGTCTACCGACGCCCCCGCGTCCTTCTCCCACGGCGAGGCGGTCGAGCCCAGCGGGGACCCGGTCGCGGTCCCGAACCCGGTATGGAGCAGTCGCCTGGCCCGCCCCCAGCACGTGGCCCTCGAGCACTTCGGGCTCAGCTGGAAGGCCTGCGATCTCGCCGAGGCGGTGGCTGGGATGGCGGGGCGCTTGGCGCGGGGGGGCGTCTCCCCCGGCGACACGGTGGGCCTGTGCGGCCCGCCCAGCC
>JAWLGW010000605.1:0-4903 GCA_041690735.1 Planctomycetota bacterium | reverse complement strand
CGAGCCCGCCGACGCGGGCGCCAGCGCCACCAAGGCGAACGCCTGCCCCGAGTGCGGCAAGGAGCTCAAGAGCGCCCAGGGCGTGGCCGATCACATGACGGCCAAGCCCGGTAAGGAGATGCCGGCCGCCGGCAGCAGCGGCAGCAGCGGCAGCAGCAGCAGCAGCGCCCCGACCGCCAGCGGCCCCGCCGGGCTCAAGCCGCTCCCGAACGGCTTCTACAAGGGCGGTGACCCCAACAACCCGCAGGTGGGCGACGAGCGGATCTCGTTCTCGTACACCCCGCCGGCCGCCGACGTCAGCTTCATCGCCAAGCAGGAGGGGAGCCGCCTGGGCGCCCTCACCCTGTCCTCGGAGCGGACCTTCTTCCTGCAGAGCAACGGGATCCTCGACGCGGCGACCATGTTCCAGCAGGCCAAGGACGCCAACACCATGCTGCTGTGGATCCTGCGGTTCGTGGGCTTCTTCATGATGGGGATCGGGCTGAGCATGGTCTTCAAGCCGATCACCGTGGTGGCCGGCGTGGTCCCGATCCTGGGCGACATCATCGGCATGGGCTTCGCCCTGGCGGCCTTCGGCATCGCCGCGGTGTGCTCGATCATGACGATCGCCCTGGGGTGGCTGTTCTACCGGCCGCTGATCGGCATCCCCCTGGTGCTCCTGTCGCTCGGCATCTTCGTGGGCCTGATCGTCATGGCGAAGGGTAAGAAGGGCGCCGCCCCGGACGCGCCCGCCGGTGAGGGCGAGGTGGCTCCGGCCGCCTAGCCTCTCCGTCCGATCGCGACCGCCCTTCCCGCCGCGGCGCCCCCCCGGGGGGGGGCGCCTCGCGCGCTTCCGGAGCTACGCCAGCATTACATCGGGGAAGGTGAGGTTCACCTCCGCCCGCCGGAGGCGGCGGGCGCCGAGAGGGCGGCGCCCCTCGCGGAGCGCGTCCCGCTGATAGTCGGCGATCAGCGGGTGCTCCAGGCCCGCCAGCTCAGACCGCAGGGCGGCCGCCTCCTTGGTGGCGCCGGTGACGATCGCGGCGCGCGAGGCCCACAGGAGCAGCTGCGCCCGCTGGAAGCTGCCCCGCTCGTGCTCCAGGCCGGCGCGCAGCTCGCTCAGGGCCGCGACCGGGTCCCCCTGGTGCAGGCGCACCCCGCCCAGGAGCAGGCGATAGCCGGTCTCGGTCGGATCCGCCGCCGCCGCCCGCGCCAGGGCCTCGGCCATGGCCGGGTGGTCACGCCGCCCCTCGTGCGCCACCGCCTCCACGAAGGCCACCAGCCCCGGGTCGTCGCAGGGCCCCAGCGTGGTGCTGTCGGCGGCGGTGGCCGGCTCGATCACCTGGGCGCCGGTGGGCTCCTCCCAGCTCCAGGGGACGGTGACCCAGGGCCCGCCGCCGGTGGGCGAGGGGCCGGTCGACACGTGGACCGCCCGCTCCTCGGGGTCGATCACCACGCTCTGCACCCCCAGGGCGTTCCCCACCACGCCGCCGGCCGCCCGGCGGACGCCAGGCACCTCGGGGTCGCTGCGGTCCGCGAGCGCCGCCTGCAGGTCCTCCACGCTCATGCCGCCGCGGGCGCGCCCCTGCTCCGCCAGCGCGCGCAGCACGGCGTAGCGGGCGTCGGAGTTGGCGATGAACCCCGCCGCCGGCGCGACCTGCCCCCGCCGCAGGGCCGGGTGGCGGTAGCGGTTGGCGTTGGCGAGGAACGGCTCGCCCTCGCGCGGCTCGGTGGCCTCTACCCGCCGACCGTTGGTCTCGATGGCGATCGCCCGCCGCTCGGTGGCCGACGAGACGACCAGGGTCCACGACGACGCCACCGGCCGCTCGCGAGCGATCCGCAGCGCCTCCTCCAGGGTGCGGGCGCGCCGCACGATCTCGTGGGTCAGGTCGACGATCGCCCGCCCGTCGAAGCGGACGTGGCGGTGGAAGCAGGTGTGGGCCGTGATCGACAGGCCCGCCTCGTTGAAGGCGGTGATCCCCGGCACGTCGGCGCCGCGGGTGGTCACGAAGCCGTAGCGCGGCCCCTCGTCGGGGGTGCAGAACACCACCGTCGGCTGCCGCTCCCACACGCCGACCCCCGGGAAGTCGAAGTTGCGCGCGTGGCGCAGGGCGCCGCCCCGGGAGGCCTCCCCCCACACCACCAGGCTGGAGCAGGCGGGGATCGCCGCCCGGAAGGCCAGCTCCTTCGAGACGCCGTGCCCGAACCGGCCGGCGACGCCGACCACGTTCTGGAGCAGGTCCATGACCATGAGGTGGCGGGCGAAGTCGCCGCCCAGGCCCAGCGCCTCGCAGAAGGCGCGCGAGCGGGCCAGCAGCGGCGCCGGCCGGCGCGCCTCCAGGCGAGCCAGGGCGGCCGACAGCAGGCCCCGCACCGGCGGCTGCGCCCAGCCCGGCAGCCGGTCTCGCAACCCGATCACCCGCTCGGGCATCTCGGGGTAGAAGGCCACCGCCTCCTCGAAGCCGCCAGCCTCCCGCAGGAGCTCGCCGTGCTGGCGCCCCAGCACGCGCTGGTCGCCGCGCAGGTGGAGCACCAGCAGCGGGCGACCCGCGCGGGGGACGACGGCGGGACTGGACGTCGGGTCGGACGGGGAGCGGCTGGGGGCGGCGAGGTTCACGCGGCACCTCCTCGGGCGTGGGGGGTCATGCGGATCCCGCCGCGGGGGCGGAGGGTCACCCCGGGCTCGGCCTCGACGCGGTGGGTCGGGTCGAGCGCCAGGCGGAACCGCCGGACGACCAGGGGAACGATCAGCAGCATCTCGAGCATGGCGAAGTCCTCGCCGATGCACTGACGCTGCCCCGCCCCGAAGGGGAAGTAGGCGCAGCGGGGGCGATCGACGGAGCGCTCCGGCAGGAAGCGGTCGGGGTCGAACCGGTCGGGCTCCTCCCAGAAGTCCGGGTGCCGGTGGGTGGTGTAGCTGCACAGCATGACCAGCGTGCCCTTGGGAACCCGGAAGCCGCCCACCACGTCGTCCTGCAGGGCCGAGCGCTCGATCACCCAGGCGGGCGGGAACAGACGCATGGAGTCCAGGACCACCCGCCGGGTGAGCTCGAGCCGCGGCGCGTCCTCGGCGGTGGGCGCGCGGTCGCCCAGCACCGCCTGCGTCTCGGCCAGCACCCGGGCCTCCACCTCGGGGTGGTTCGCCAGCAGATAGAAGGTCCAGGCCAGCGCGTTGGCGGTCGTCTCGTGCCCCGCCAGCAGGAAGGTCATGACCTCGTCCCGCACCTGCCTGGCGTCCATGCGCTCGCCCGTGTCGGGGTCGCGGGCGAACACCAGGGTCGACAGCAGGTCGCGCCGGGCTGCCTCGGGGGCGCCGCGGCGGCGGCGCTCGATCAGCTCGTGCACGACCCCGTCCAGCTGCGCCAGCGCCCGCCGGAAGCGCAGGTGGGAGGGGAGCGGCCAGCCCACCGGCCAGTTGAACAGGGCCTCGGTGCGGTGCTGCACGAAGGGGAGGGCCACCGCCAGGGCGCTCCCCAGCGCGTCCGCCTCGTCGGCGAGCTCGGCGCTGAACAGGGTGCGCCCGGCGATCTGCAGGGCGAGGCGCATGGTCTCGGCCGCCAGGTCGCGCGGGCCAGGGGACGCGGCCCAGCCGTCGAGCAGGGCCTCGGTCGCCGCCACCATGGTGGGGGCGAAGCCCGCCAGGTTCCGCCGCTTGAACGCCGGCTGGGCCAGCCGCCGCTGTCGCTTCCAGAAGGCGCCCTCGCTGGTGAGCAGCCCCTTGCCGAGGACCAGCTCCAGCTCGCGGTAGCTGGGGCTCTTCTCGTAGGCGCCGGCGTTCTTCTGCAGCACGTGCGCCACGTGGTCGGGATGATTCAAGAGGGCCAGGTCGAGGCGACCGGCCGGAATGTGGATCGCGTCGCCGTAGCGCGCGCGCAGGTCGAGGAAGGCCCCCACGCAGTCGCGCCGCATGGCCAGGAGCGCGCGCAGCGCGGTGAGCCCGCGCGGACCGGGCAGGGGGAGGCCGGCCGCGGGCGCCACCGTCCGATTGACTGATTCAGTGTTCTGGTCAGCGAGCACCATGAAGCCTCCCTGCGGGGACTCGCCCCTCAAGCGGACCGGGCGCTGGCCGCGGCCGGAGTCAGGAGTCCGTTCAGCACGAGGTCGAAGGCGACCTCCGCCCGGCGCAGGACCCGGGCGTCGGCCTCGGGGCCCCGCCCGTGGAACATGATCGTGGCGGTGATCAGGTCGAGCAGGACGCCCGCCGCCTGCTCGAGGTCGAGGTCGGCCCGGAACCGCCCCTGGCGGGCGCCGATCCGCAGGATCTCGTGGATCGTGGTCTCGCCATGGGCCCGCAGCTCGTCGAAGTGGTCGGCGAGGTCCGGCAGATCGGCGTCGAACTCGCCCAGGATCAGGCGGCGCGCGAGGGGGAACTGGTGCTGCGTCCTCAGCGCCTCGGCGGCCACCCGCACCAGCAGCTCGTCGGCGGGGACCCGGGGGTCGATCGGCCGGGCCAGCTCGGCGTTCCACAGGCGGAGGTCGCGCAGGATCGTCTGATAGAAGAGATCGCGCTTGCTGGTGCAGCCGAGGTACAGCGTGCCCTTGGCGACGCCGGCCGCCCGCGCGATGTCGTCCATGCTCGTCTTGCGAAAGCCGAACCGCCCGAAGGCCTGCCCCGCCTCGGCCAGGATCGCTTCCCACTTGCTGGCGTCCATGCTGCTGACTGTATGACCGGATTGGTCAGCGGGTCAACCCCCAACTTCGCACCCCCGGCCTAACCTCCGCTCCGGTGGGCCCTGTCCCCGGAGGAGCATGCCCCGCGCCCCTTGTCCCCTGGTCCTGGTGCTGTGCCTAACGGCGGTCGCCGCCGCTCAGGAGGGGAATCCTCCCCAGCTGCCTCCGGCCCACGACGACCTGCTCCGCCGCCTCGACGAGCAAGAGCAGGCGCTCGAGGCGCTGCGCAGGGAGGTGGAGGCGCTGCGCTCCG
>JAWLGW010000604.1:0-4912 GCA_041690735.1 Planctomycetota bacterium | reverse complement strand
CCTTCGCGAGGCGTGGCTGTCGGACCGACCCGGAGCGAGCTCCCGCGCGAGGTGCTCCGCTGGCCGGTCCGGCGGCGGCCGGGGCGGGTTTGGCGCGACTGGCGGCTTCGAGTACCCTGGCGACCTCCCCCTTCGGCGAGTCGTGAAGCCGGTGAACGTCGCCTGTCCCGTCTGCCGCCGCGAGTACCCCGTCCCGGATCACCTGAGCCTGGACGCCCCCTTCCGCTGCAAGTGCGGCTACCAGGCGCGGCTGCTGCAGCTGGTCGACAAGACCGCCTGGAAGGCGCAGCAGGATCGGCGCGCGAACCGGCAGGTGCTGATCGGCGCCGGCGTCGTGGTCGCGGCCCTGGTGGTGGCGCTGGTCGTGTGGCAGCGGCGCCCAGCGCCCCCGACGGCGCCGACGCCGGGGACCGAGCTGCCGCAGGCGGATCCGCTGGCCGGGGTGGACGGGCGCGTGGAGCTCATGGTGCGACAGGGGGACTACCTGTCGGCGCTGCAGCTGTATCGCGACCTGTCGGAGGGGGTCCGGCAGGAGCACGCCGCCGCGATCCGTGAGCGGGAGGACCGCCTGCTCACGCTCGCCGGCGAGGAGCTGCTGGGGCGCGTCCCCCGGGCGCGCACGCCCACGGCGATCAGGGCGCTGGGCCCCCACCTCGAGGAGTTCCTGCGGGACTACGGCGCGGGGCGCGAGCTCGAGGTCATGGACCGGCTGCGGGCGGCGGTGCAGGACCTGCGCGCGCGCCTGACGGAGCTCGAGGCCGGCGGCGCCGGCGAGGCGGCGGCGACCGACACCGGGCCGACGCTGCCGGACGAGCCCGAGCAGCGGATCAAGTACTACGAGGAGCTGGCGGCGCGGGGCCGTCAGCGGGTGGAGGACCTGCGCTCGACGATCTCCATGCAGCGCCTCGAGCTGGAGGCCGAGCGCAAGGCCGCCGTGTTGCGGGCGCGCGAGGCGTCGAGCCGGCGACCCGTCGACGTGCCGATCGCGAGCGGCGTGGTGCTGCGGGGCGCGAGCCTGCAGTCCTTCGACCGCGACACGGTGGTGCTGCGCACCTCGCAGCAGGAGGTGACGCTCCCCTGGGGCCAGCTGCCGCGCGGGACGGCCTTCGGGCTGCGGGCCCTGGCGGTGCGCTCCGACAGCGCCGAGGACTACCTGCGCCTGGGGACCTGGTGCCTCAAGCACCGCATGTTCCCCGAGGCCGAGCGGGCCTTCGGGCGCGCGGTCGCGATCGACGGCGACTACCGGGCGGTGGTCCCCGACGTGGAGCGGATCCGGGCCCGGGGCGAGCCGTTCGCCGGCAACCTCGAGCGCAGCGGCAACACCATTACGGTCGGCTACGCCTTCGACGAGGCGCGCGAGGCGCGCGACTGGATGCCCGCCAGCCCCGGCGCGGCGACGGTCACGCGCCACGGTCGCCTGGAGGTGAGCGGCCAGGCGGTGTTCCTCACGGCCCTGCAGTCGGTGGCCTTCGCCGGGCAGGCCGAGCTCAACGCGGTGGTCGGCCCGACCTCGAACCCCGAGGTGGTCCCCTGCATCGGGATCGGGTTCGGGGTGGGCACGCCGCGCCAGCTCGTGTACCTCGTCGCCGCCTACCCCGCCGCCCGCGAGGTCGCCCTGTTCGTCCTCAACAACGCCGGGCTCCACCTGGTGGCGCGCAAGGCGAAAGCCCTCAGCGCCCGGCGCCCCAAGGTGACCCTCCGGATCAAGGACGACGTGCTGGAGGTGATCGGGCGCGGCAGCAAGCCGGCGCTGCGGCGCAAGGTGAAGCCCGAGTGGACCGAGGTGCGGGCGTTCATCGGCGGCACCGCGGCGGGCGAGGGGATCGCCAGCTTCGAGGCGGCCTCGGTGCGGGGGCGCGTGCCTGCGGTGTGGCTGCGCAAGACCTTCGGCGAGCTCGACGCGGCGCTGTTCGCGCTGCTGCGCGAGGACGACCTGCCGGTGTTCGCCCGGCGCGGGCGGCGGCCGAAGGTCCCGCTGCTCTCGGCCGAGGACGCCTACGGGCTGCAGGCCCTGCGCCCCGAGGACCGGGCGCGCTACGACGAGGCGCGCAAGCGGGTCCACTGGGACCAGGTGGCGGACGTGGCCACCGCCAAGGCGGGCCTGCAGGAGGTCCTGCGCGGCTCTCCCCGCTTCGCCGCCGCCTACTACGGGCTGGGCCTCGCCAAGAGCAAGCTGGGGGAGCGGGCCGAGGCGGTCCGGGACCTCGAGGTCGCGGCCACCCTCTGCCCGCGGTTCCACGAGGCCCACGCCCTGGCGGCGCTGATCCTGGCCTCGCGGGGCAAGCCCGAGGCCGCCATCGAGCAGGCCGAGCGGGCCCTGGCGATTCGCCCTGACGACTCCACCGCCCTGACCGCCCGGGGGGTGGCCCGGTTCCACCTCAACCAGGACCGCGAGGCGCTGGCCGACCTCGAGGTGGCCCGCGCCCTCGACCCCTGGAACGACGAGACGGTGGAGCTGGCCCGCAGCGTGGCCACCGTGATCCGCGGCCCCCCCTGGCAGCGGAGCTACAAGGAGGTCACCGAGCACTACGTCGTCGAGACCAACATCTCCGCCGCGCGGGCGAGGGAGTACGGGCGGCACCTGGAGGCGATCCGCGGCCTGTATGACCGCGTGTTCCGCGCCCCCGAGGGCGAGCGGCCCAGGTCGCGGGTGCTGATCTTCGACACCCGCGAGGGCTACCACTCCTACGCCGAGCTCAGCATCGACGACCGCATGGACTTCTCGGTCGGCCTGTACATGCCCCTGTTCCGCCAGCTCCTCCTGTACGAGGACAAGGACGACGACGAGCAGCGGGCGACCATCGAGACCCTGTATCACGAGGGCTTCCACCAGTTCCTCCACCAGCTCCTGCCCGAGGCGGAGGTGCCGATCTGGCTCAACGAGGGGCTGGCGGAGTACTTCGGCGGCAGCGAGGTCGTGGAGGGCGGCGAGGTCCGCACCGGCGGGCTGCTGGCGGGGCGCCTGGCGAACCTGCGCTACTTCCTCGACACCGGCGAGGCCCCGGTGTCGTTCCCCACCATCATGCGCATGACCCAGCCCCAGTTCTACGCCAGCAACGCGCCCCTCGGCTACGCGCAGGCCTGGGCCATGGTGCACTACTTCCGCCGCGGAGCCCCCGAGCCGATCGCCGACCGGTTCCTGCGCTACCTCGGCCTGCTCAAGGCCGGCGCCGCCCCCGACGCGGCCTTCACCGCGGCCTGGGACGGCGCCGACTGGCCGGCGCTGGAGCAGGCCTGGAAGGCCTACGTGGCGGGGCTGTAGCCGCCACTACCCGCTGCCTTCCGGCGGCAGCCCCGGCAGGCCGTCGGCGTCGGTCTTGCGGGTGGCGCGGGCCAGCACGCAGGCGAAGTGCTCGGCCACGTACACCCGGCTCGGCTCGCGCTGGGCGAGGCGCCACACCACGTCGGGGGTGCGCAGGCTGGGGGTGGCGGCGCGGAAGCGGTCGTGGAGCTGCGCGAAGGCCGCCGCCAGGACGTCGGCCGCGATCGCCTCCTCGCACAGGAGGCAGCGGCGCTGCTCCTCGCTGGGCGTGGGCGGCGGCAGGATCGCGTCGGCGCAGGCGCGGTGGTAGGGGAGGGCGGCGAAGCGCCGCTCGCTTTGGTGCCAGGCGTCCCACACCGCGTCGCCCTCGGCGACCCGCTCGCCGCAGCGCTGGCAGGGGGTGGTCTCGAGGTCGGGGATCTCGCCGCCGAACATGAGGGGCTCCTCTCGGCTCGCTGGACCGCGCCGAGCCAGCGAGGACCCGCGCGGAGGAGGACGCGCCGCAGGCAGGGCCCGCAGCGCGCCGCTGGCCCAGTGTATGATCCCGCGCCCCGAGGTGGGCCGGCGCGGCAGCGCCGGAGAGGTCCCCTCGCTGGAGCGGTCCCGTGCGCATCGCCTTCCTCGGCAGCGACGCCTTCGCCGTCCCCTCGCTGCGCGCCCTGGCCGACGCCGGCCACGAGGTGGCGCGGGTGGTGACCAACCCCGATCGGCGCCGGGGGCGCAGCAAGACGCTGTTGCCGACGCCGGTCAAGGAGCTGGCCCTCGAGCTGGGGGCGCCGGTCGAGCAGCCCGAGGGGCGCCCGGGGGCCGAGGTCGCGCAGCGGATCGCCGGCAGCGGCGCCGAGCTGGGGGTGGTGGTGGCCTACGGGCAGTTCCTGGGGCGCGCCATGCGGCGGGCGCCCGCGCGGGGCTTCTCGATCAACCTGCACGCCTCGCTGCTGCCGCGCTGGCGGGGCGCGGCGCCGGTCGCCGCGGCGATCCGGGCCGGCGACGCAGTCACCGGCGTGAGCGTGCAGCGCGTCGAGCGGCGCATGGACGCCGGGCCGGTGCTGCTCGCGCGCGAGGAGCCGATCCGCCCCGACGACACCCGCGAGGGGCTGCGCGAGCGGCTGGCCGAGCTGGGGGCGCAGGCCCTGGTCGACGCGGTGGCCCGGATCGAGCGGGGCGAGGCCGTGTTCACCCCTCAGGACGAGGCGCAGGCGACCTACGCGCCGATCCTGGGGAAGGAGGACGGCCGGGTGGAGCTCGCCGCCCCCGCGGCGGAGCTCGACCGCACCATCCGGGCCTTCCACCCCTGGCCGGGGGCCTTCCTGGAGCTGGGCGGCAAGGTGGGCCGGCTGCAGCTCTTGCGGGCGCGGCCGGTCGAGGGGGCGGGCGAGGACGCGGCGCCGGGCACGATCCTGGCGACGACCGACGTGGGGCTGGTCGTGCAGGCCGGCGCGGGCGCGCTGGAGCTGCTCGAGGTCAAGCCTGCGGGCAAGCGCGCCATGAGCGGCGCCGCCTTCGCGCGCGGCCGGCGCCTGGCGGCCGGCGAGTCGCTGGCGTGACCGCCGAGCGCGGCGGCGAGGGCGGCGGGCGCAAACGCGGGCCTCGCCGACCCAAGCGCGGCGGTCGCGGGGGGCCCCCGGCGGGGGGCGGCCGCGGTGGGGC
>JAWLGW010000603.1:0-4914 GCA_041690735.1 Planctomycetota bacterium | reverse complement strand
CGGCACCGGCGTTGCACTCCAGCCGCCCGGAGGCGCAGCCACGTGAGCACGAGCAACCATCCGAGGCAGGTGCGCGCGACGGCGGCCCGCGCCGTCGGCTGCCTGCTGCTGACGGCCGCCGCCGCCGGCTGCGGCGAGGCGCGCGGCGGGACGGCCGCCAGCGCGGCCCCCGCCCTCTCGACCGTGTCCGCGGTCAGCAGCGGCGGCGTCACGGTCGTGTTCCCCCAGCCGCTCGCCCTGCACCACCCCGACCTCGTGGAGGCGTGCCTGCGGCTGGTCGACCAGACCGCCCCGGAGCCAGACGCGCGCATTGCTCCGGAGATCCGCGGCGTCCCGCCCGGCGTCACGGTCTACGTGCGGCAGTCGGGCGCCTTCCCCGTCGACGGCCCCGCCCCTGGGTTCGCGCTGGGGAGCACCGACCTGCGCTCGCGGATCTGGCTGGCGCTCAAGCGGTGCTCGGACCCCAGCCACGGTGACCAGCCGCTGCTCCCAGCGCTGGCCCACGAGCTCCGGCACGTCTACACCCTCGACCCGTCGGCCGGGCACTGACGCTCCACGGCGCGCGCGCTCACCTGCGGCGACGCCGGCGGGTGGGCGCTTTGGCGCGCAGCTCCCGCTGCTCCGACTCGCGCTGCTCCTCGGTGACCGGCCGCTCCTCCTCGGGCGTGACCCGGCCATCGACCACCCCATCCTCGGCGTCGATCGCGCGCATCGCCTCGACCAGGGCATCCGCCTCCAGCAGCTCCCGATCGGCCAGCACCTCCAGCAGCGCCCGGCACAGGAGCGTCAGCTCGCCCACCTGCTGCTCCAGGGCCTGGATCCGCTCGCCCGCCTCGGCCTGCTTGCGGCTGAGCCGCCGGGCGATCCCCGCCGACGCCTTCTGCAGCGTGTTGATGTCGGCTCGCTGCTTCCGCTCGCTGTCGAACAGATAGCTCCAGGTGCTGCCTGGCCGGCGCGGGTCCTCCCAGCGGTCGCGCAGCTCGCTCATCGTCCCCTCCTTCGGCTGGGGGACGCCGAGGTTAACCGGCGGCGAGGGCGCCCTCGCGGCGCTTCCTGGATCCGCGGCTGCGTGGAACAGCTACAGCGCGACCCGCGCCGCCTGCACCTGGCCGGCGACGCCCTTGAGCGTCACCTCGAAGCGCTGCCGGACGTCGGCCGGCCCCAGCCACCCCTCCGCCGCAGCCCGGGCGGCGAGCTCGTCCAGCAGGACCAGCTCGCCGCCGTCCGCCTGCCCCTGGAGGCGCGCCGCCACGTTGACGGTCTGCCCGAAGTAGTCCAGCTGCTCGTTGGCGGTCACCGCGTAGCAGGCGCCGGCGTGGACGCCGAGCTTGAGGGTCACGTCCGGGTGGCCCGCCTGGCGGGCGAAGCCCGGGAACGCCGCCAGCATGGCCACGGCGGCGCGCACGGCGCGTCCCTCGTCCTCGAAGGCGGCCATGATCGCGTCGCCGATCGTCTTGACGATCACCCCCTCCTCGGCCTCGATCCGGGCGCGCAGCAGGTCGAAGTGCTGCTGCACCAGCTTGAAGGCGGCCGCGTCCCCGACGTCGGTGTACAGCTGCGTGGAGCCGGTGAGGTCGCTGAACAGGATCGCCACCCGGCCGACCTTCAGGCACACGCCCGGGTGCAGGACCTGCTCGGAGAACTGGCCGCGGAACTCGGGGAAGGTGCTGACGGCGTGCGCCGTCGCCGCCCGGCTCGCCCACGACAGGTGCTCGAGCTTGGCGTGCCGCTCGTCCCGCCCGTCATACCGCAGCCGCAGGGCGCCCGCGGGCCCGATCCGGATCGTGGCGGGGGAGAAGGACTCCTCGTCGATCGCCACCTCCGCCACCTCCGGACCGTCTCCCTCGACCGCCAGCGCCGCGGTGGCCCCGCCCCGCAGGAACAGCCGATAGCGCCCCGGCTCGGCCGGGGCGGCGAAGGTGTGGGCGTCGCCGGGGCGCAGCACGGCCTGCGCCAGGACGTGCGGGGTCCGGGCGGGGCCGCCGATGCAGTAGGTGAGCTGGTCGACCTTCCGCACGGCGGCGGTCGGGGCGAACGTGGCCTCCACGCTGCGGTCGAGCTCCAGCCCGAAGGTGATGTCGCACAGCTGGCAGTGCCCTTCGCCCTGCGCCAGGTCGGCCAGGCTCTCCACCTGCGCGGCGGCCGTGCGGCAGCTGGGGCACACCAGCTCCCAGCGCAGCTCGAGGAGCCCGGCGCCGACCGCCGCCAGGCAGCCCGCCAGCAGCGTCCTGCGCGGCAGCTCCCACCGGTCCGCCAGCTCGTAGGGCCGCAGGCGACTGACGTCTGCGTCGGACGCCCCCGCGACGTGATCGATCAGTCGATCGGTCAGCTCGGCGTCCACCCCGCCGGCCACCAGCTCGTCGCGGGCCCGGCGGAGCGCGCCGTCGTCCACCCGTTGCCGCAGTGAGGGCCAGCGGCCGGTGGAGGCGCGCTTCTCGACGACCTCGAGGGCCTTGGCGAAGTTCGCCAGGGCCTGGCGACCCGCCACGGACGCGATCGGCCGCAGCAGCCCGCTGCGGGGCTCCAGGCGGAGCCGCAGCCGCGCCACGGTCCCGCCGTCGGGGCCGTCGGAGAGGAGGTACTCCATCTCCTGGCGGTGGAGCGGGCCGCGGCGCATGGGCCGCTGCACGGAGAAGCGCTCCCCCCAGCTCCACTCGTATGGGCGCTCCTCGTACACCAGCTCCAGGCCGAAGAACTGCTGGCGCGCCAGGTACCGGGCCGCGCCGCCGTCCTGCTCGTCCTCGCCGATCGGCACGTACTCGACCGGCGGCACCCCGGCCAGGCGGTTCATGCGGTCGGTGTCGCTGATCAGGGCCCACACCACCTCGCGGGGGGCAGCGATCACGACCTCGCGCTCGACGACGACCGGCTCCACGGCTCCTCCGGGGCGCCCCCGACCTTAGCCGCAGGCGCTCCCCTCCGCTACGCCTCGCCGGGTGCGCGGATGAGAACACCCTGCGGCGAGCAGCGTCAGCGTCTCCCTCGTTCATCGCTGAATCGAGGGGGGACGGCTCCGCACCGTCGCGGATCGCGACTCGCAGGATGGTCCCCCGTCACACGAGCGACGCTGCGGAGTCGGACCCTTCGACTCAGAGCTTCTCGATCAGCGAGATCAGGGGGAGGAACAGCGCGATGACGATGAAGCCGACCGCGCCGCCCATGCCCACGATCAGCACCGGCTCGATGATCGAGCTCAGCGACTCGACGGCCACGTCGACGTCGTCGTCGTAGTTGTCGGCGATCTTGACGAGCATCTTGTCGAGCTCACCCGTCTCCTCGCCGATGTCGATCATGTTGACCATCATGTCGTCGAACACGCCCGCCTCCTGCAGCGGGCGGGCGATCGACTCGCCCTCGCGGATCGAGGTATGCACCTCGTCGATGGCCTTGGCGATCACGTCGTTGCCGGTCGCCTCGCGGGTGATGCTCAGCGACTCCAGGATCGGCACGCCCGAGGAGATCAGGGTGCCCAGCGTGCGGCAGAAGCGGGAGATCGTCGACTTGTGGATGATCGTCCCGAACACCGGCATGTAGAGGGTGAACTTGTCGGTCATGAACTTGCCCTGCGGGTGCGACCGGATCAGCTTCAGGGCCAGGAAGCCCAGGATCGGGATCCCCGGGAGCAGGTACCAGAAGTTCTCGACGAAGTTCGAGGTGTGGATCAGCATCTCCGTCATGGCCGGCAGCGGGATGCCCGTCTCCTCGAACATCTTCTTGAAGGCCGGGATAACGAACTTCATGATGCCGGCCAGGATCAGCACCGCCACCACGGTGACCACCGCCGGATAGACCAGGGCGCCGATCACCTTCTTCTTGAGGCGGAGCGACTTCTCCATGAAGCCGGCCAGGCGGTCGAGGATGGTGTCGAGCACACCGCCCGCCTCGCCAGCCTTGATCATGCCGACGTACAGGCGGTCGAACGCCTTGGGATGGCGGGCCATCGCCTCGGACAGGGTCGCGCCCGACTCCACGTCCTCGGCCACGTCCATGAGGGTGTTCTTGAGGACGCCCGGCTTCTGCTGGCCCTCGAGGATCCGCAGCGAGCGGACGATGGGCAGGCCGGCGTCCTGCAGGGTGGCGAGCTGCTGCGTGAACTGGGTCAGCGCCGCCAGGCCCACGCCGCCCAGGGCGAAGACCTTGTCCCTGTTCTTGCCCTCCTTGGGCGCGCCCTCGACCGCCGCGGGGCCGCCGCCGGCCTTCTCCTTGACCTTGGTCGGGAACAGGCCCATGCCCTTGATCTTGGCCATCGCCTCTTCGCGATCGTCGGCCTCGACCTCCTGCTTGACCTTGTTGCCCTTGGCATCGACGGCTTCGAAGGTGAAGGCGGGCATCGGGGGGGCCTCCTGATCGGACCCGGGCGGGGAAGGCCTTGGATCTTAGGCTCGGCGCCTGCGGGGTGCAACCGCAAGCCGTCACCTCCAGGGCCCCCGTCCGCGTCAGTGCATGACGGTCTCGCGCACGACCTCTTCGATGGTGGTCAAACCCTCGTACACGGCGATGATCCCGGCCTCGCGGAGGGTCCTCATGCCCTCCTTGCGCGCCTGCCGGCGCAGGTCGGCCAGCTTGGCGTTCTTGGCGATCATCTCCTTGACGCTCCCGCTCCCCAGGAACATCTCGAAGATCGCCTGCCGGGCCTTGTAGCCGGTCGAGTTGCACTTCTTGCAGCCCTCTCCGTAGAAGAAGCTGCGCCCCTGGATGCTGTCGGGGCGCAGGCCCACCTCCATCAGCTCCTCGGGCTCGGGGGTGTACTGGACCTTGCAGTCCTGGCAGATCTTGCGGACCAGGCGCTGGGCCACCACGCCCTCCAGGGTGGCGCTGAGCAGGAACGGCTCGATGCCGAGGTCGACCAGGCGGGTCACGACCGATGGCGCGTCGTTGGTGTGGAGGGTCGACAGCACGAGGTGGCCGGTGAGG
>JAWLGW010000602.1:0-4915 GCA_041690735.1 Planctomycetota bacterium | reverse complement strand
GGACCTCGAAGAGATCAACGAAGACATGCTGGCTCAGGAAGAGGAATACCAGGAGCGCATCCAGGAGCTCGAGGGGCAGCTCGAGGAAGCGGGCTCCTGAGCCCAGCAGGAACGGGAAGAAGGACAGGGAGGAGGTCCTAGTGGGCTATCGCTACTCCGCGACGGGATCCTTGGAGATCGACGACCGGTACGTGGACACCGTGTGCCGGATCCTCGATCGGCGCTCGATCCGGTATCGGCGGCAGGGGAACCTGGTGACGATCGACCACAAGGAGAAGGCGACGCAGACGGTCACCAGCACGCGCCCCGAAGAGACCTTCGAGGAGCTGGCCCGCTACGTCCGCAAGCCGCAGTCGCTCAAGGTCTACAGCGAGCTGCTGGGCGAGCGCGAGGTGGGCTTCGTGGACGGCCGGGTCCGCACCGACACCGCCGAGAAGGTGTGGTCGCAGGAGGGCGAGGTCCCGACCCCCGACGACCTGGTGGAGGCCCTGCGCCTGCGCGGGATCTCGGCCCGGATCACCCGCGTGCAGGGCAGCCGCAAGAGCGGCCGCCGCTCCCGCGTGTTCGAGATCCAGCCCGGCTCGGGCGGCCCCAGCTGCAAGATCACCATCAAGAAGCGCTTCTGGGACAGCTACGACCTCCTGTCGGTCCCCGAGGTGTACGAGACCCTGTGCCGCAAGTACCACATCACGCCTCAGCGCCTGCGCGAGGAGCTGCACGCGTCCAAGTTCGGGGTGGAGGTGCGCAACCCGGCCCTGGGGAACCCGTCCAGCGAGATGCTGTACGAGAACCTGCTCGAGATCATCGAGGAGCAGACCGAGGGGATCCGCACGGAGCTGGGGTAGCCAGGAACGAAAGCGGGAGCGTCATGGGCAGGGCATCCGAAGGTCCCGGGCGTCACTACCGATCCGCGACTCGCTGGATCTTGTGGGTGGGAATGGCCGTCGCGCTGCCGGCGCTGGGCGGCTGCGTGGCGACGGGATCCGGTCCCAAGAAGTCCGGGTTCAAGCTGAAGACCTACCGCACGAAGCACCCGCTCTCCGTGCCGGCCGAGCCGGTCCGGCACGGCCGCGCGGAGCTCCGCGTCACCGAGGTCTACCTGGAGGAGCACGCGACGGTCCTGGAGACGACGGGGTGGCAGGCCCACGTGCGGTGCGTGCTGGTGAACCCGGACGACCTGCCGATGGGAGGCCTGAGCGGCGTCTTCACGCTGATCGGCACCAGCGGGAAGACCTACCCCGCCCACGCGTTCATCAGCGGCGACAGCTGGGAGCGTCGGCAGGAGGGGGAGCAGATCATCACCTACCTGCCCGCGAGCGTGCCGGGGGAGGTGGACGTGTGGGCGCAGGTGGGAGACGGCGAGGGCCACGACGGGCTCGCGGCGTTCACCTTCCACGGGGTCGAGGTCCCGATCGGGCCCTGAGCGGGAGGCGCCGGCCTCAGTCCGCCAACCCCCGCAGCAGCTCGATCAGCAGCTTCGTGTACAGCGCCCGCCGGTCGCGGTCGAAGCGGATCTTCTGCGGCAGCTCGAAGTGGAGGGCCTTCTTGGTCCGCTCCTCGCTCAGCGCGCCGTCCCGCTTGGCGCCGCTGGCGCCGAAGTAGAACCGCACCCGCGCGCCCTCGTACTCGTACACCTCGTCGAGCTGCTCCACCGCCAGGACCACCCGGTCGGTTTGGGGCAGCTCGTCCTGCAGGGCGTCGTACTGCCGCCGCAGGCTGCGCAGCTCTCGCTCGGAGAAGCCGCGGGTCGCCAGCTCGATCGCCTGGACCTTGACCCGCTCGCCGCCGACCTCGGCGGTGCGGGCGTGGCCGTGGATCTCGACCAGGAGGTCGAGCGGCGTCCGGCCCGAGGCGGCGTCGAGGCGCTGCTGGTAGGCGGCGTACACCTTCTCCGCCCGGTCGGTCCGGCCCTCGCTGCCGAAGCCGCCGCCCTGCCAGGGGCGCTCGGTGGGGCGGTTGACGTTGATCCACCGCCCCTGGGAGCGCTTGCGGAAGCCGTCGGCGACGACCCACCCCCAGCCGAGCTCCCGCGCGATCCCCCGGGCGATCGGGGCGGTGTTGGAGTCGAAGCCCTCGTGGGGGGCCGCGACCACGCACCCGGTGTGGACCTCGGCCACGCCGTGGTCCAGCGTGGGGAGGCTCGCCAGCAGGAGCAGGAGCGGCGCCGCCAGCGTCACTTGAGGCTGCTGCGGAACACGCTCACGTGGGCGGCCTTGCTGACTTCGGTGCCCGACTCCACGAGCACGCCCACCACCTTGCCGCTCGACTCGAGGACGGGACCTCCCAGCCAGGTAGTGAACGAGGGCGCCTTGAGGGTCAGCACCGGGCCCAGGCCGGTCACGTTGCCGGTGAAGCTGAACAGGGCCAAGGCGTCCTCGCCCTCCTCCTTCTGCACCCCCAGCGACACGATCGGGTTGAGCTCCTCCAGCTCGCGCTCCGCCAGGGCCAGGGAGGGCTTGCCCGCCAGGGCCTCGACCTTGAGCACCACGATGTCGGCGTCGTCCCGCTTGTGGGGCTCCACCTCGACCTTCACCTTGGCGTTGTCGAAGTCGATCTCGACCTCCTCGCTGTCGCCCAGCGAGTCGTCGAAACGGCGGGAGACCTTGATCTGCTCGCCGGTGAAGGTCGAGGTGTAGACGTCCGCCACGTTGCTGAGCAGCTCGAGCTGGATGAACACCTTCATGCCCTTCTGCTCGAGCTTCTGGGCGCGGGCCAGCGCCTCGGCGCGGAACAGGTGGGGCTCGACCACCTCCTTGGCGGTGACCACGTGCCCCTTCTCGGACGCCAGGAAGCCGCTCCCCGACCCCTCGGCGATCGGGTAACGGATCCGGGTGGTGCGAGGGGTCTGGCCGCGGGGGAGGGCGAACACGTTGGAGCGGATCGCGAACACCATGGGCTTGGCGGCGCGGGCCGCCTCGGCCAGCTGCTCGGGGGTCTTCTGGTGGACGTCGAGCTCGTCCTGCATCTTGGGGACCAGCGCCTCGAGGTCGGCGCGCTCGGGCGCGTCGGCGGGCATCTCCGCCAGGGCCGACTGGATGGCGGCGATCCCCTGGGAGAGCTGCGCCGGGTCCTTGCTGCCGAGGATCTTCTCGCCCTGCTCCTTGAGGGCGGTCGCGTTACGGGCGAGCTCCAGCTGGCGCTTGACCTCCGCCAGCTGCGCCTCCCGCTCGGCGATCTCCTGCTGGCGCTGCTCCTCGATCTTCTTCCGCTCGGCGGCCTCCGCCGCCTCGACCTTCTGGCGCTCCTCCTCGGCCACGCCCGCCGCGCTCGACAGCTCCTTCTGCAGGGCGGCCACCGCCGCCTGGGAGGCGAGCCCCGCCTCCTTGCCCGCGGCGTCGAACTTGGCGATCGCCTCCCGGTAGCTCTTCTCCGCCGTCACCAGGTCGCCCTGGTCGTGCGCCTCCTGGGCGCTCGCCAGGGCCACCAGGGCGGCGTCCCAGGACGCCTTGGCCTCGGGCGTGGTGGCGGCCTTGAGGTTGTCCGCCTGCCGCTGCTCCTCGAGGGCCTCCTCCTTGAGGGCGCCGACCTGCGCGATCAGCTGCTGCCCGGACTGGTAGCTGGAGTAGCCGACCACCCCGCCGATCCCCAGCCCCACCAGCAGCAGGGCGCAGCAGGCGCCCAGGAAGGCCTTCTTCTTGCCCTTCTTGCGCGCCTGCTCCTCCTGCTCGAGCTTGGAGGACAGGTCGCTGATCATCTGGGTCTTCTTGCCCGGCCCCTCGTGCAGGGTCCAGGAGAGCTGCAGCTTGGGGCCCTTGTCCCCGAACTGCACGATCGCCCCCGTCGCCGGCAGCGGCACCGTCCCCTGGATCTTCTGCCCGTTGAGGAAGGTCCCGTTGGTGCTGCCGAGGTCCTGCAGCATCGCCTGCTCGCCCTGCGCCGTGATCGAGGCGTGGCGGGTGGAGACGTCGAGGTCCTTGAAGGGGTCGAACGAGAGCGTGTTCGAGGGGTCGCGCCCGATCGAGATCACCTCCCCGCTGAGCGTCTCGGTGAGCCCCTGCTTCGAGCCCTCGAGGTGCACGACCGTGAGCTTCACGAAATCCTCCTGGCCCTCGGCGGGCCGGGCGCCGCGGCTGGCGCGGCGATCGCAGTCCGTCTAACCGTGGAGCGGCGCTAGGACGAGGTCTCGGCGGCCGCTCGCGCGCGCGCCTTCTCGCCCTGCAGGCGCTCCGCCTTCATCTCCAACGTCTGGATCTTCTTGCGGAGCGTCTTGACCATGGTCTCGCGCTCGTGCTTCGCCTTCTGCAGCTCTTCGCGCAGGTCGCTGACCAGCGTCTGGTGCGCCTCGTTCTCGCCCTCGACCTCCTCGACCCGCTCGTCGAGCTCGTCGATCTTCTCCTCGTAGGCCTCGACCAGAGTGCGCAGCTCGGCGTTCGACGCCTCCAGGCGCTCGACCTCGGCCCGCAGCTCCACGATCCGCTCGCGCACCAGCTCGCCGCGGCGGCCCGCCTCCTGGTCGATCTGATAGCGGAGGGCCTCGACCTTCTCCTTGAGCTCCTCGTTGTCCAGCAGCAGCTCGGCGTTGACCTGCTCGAAGCGCGCCACCTCGGCCTGGGCGTCGGCGACCTCCTGCCGCCACTCCTCGGCCTTCTCGTGGCCCCGCAGGACGTCGCGGGCCATCGCCTCTTGCTCGCGCTTGACCCCCTGCAGCGCCTCGCTGCTGCGCTCCTTGAGGATCGAGATCTCCTTCTCGAGGCCCTTGATGACCTCGTCCTTCTCCAGGAGCGCGGCGGTCTGCTCGTCGGCGATCTGCTGCAGCTCGAGGATGCGCACCTCGAGGTCGGCCGACACCGACTCCGAGTAGCCGCCGATGCCGGTGTCGTAGGCCCCCTCGCCCCCGCCGCCAGCGCCGCCGGCCTGCGCCTCGAGGGCCTCGCTCAGGGCGGCGGCCTCCTGCGTCTTGTCGCGATACTGCCGC